>JAHHKH010000061.1 GCA_018679695.1 Maribacter sp. | reverse complement strand
TAATTGATACCTTCACGGTCAAAAATAGAAAAGTTGGAGCAGATTCACTTCTGTTGAACCCCAACCAAAATGGGTCATTGAGTTTTACTGAACCTTTCAATATTGAGGCAAATACACCATTGACAGCTATAGATTCGACCAAAATAGGCCTTATTAACAAGGACTCTCTCGTAGTTGATTTTACAGTTAAATTGGATAGTATTGGGAATAAGGTGGATTTTGAATTTACCAAAGAACCAGATGAAAGCTTTTTATTTGAATTGTTACCTGGTGCAATTACTGATTTCTTTGGTAACGAAAACGACACACTGAAAATAAGACTGGGCACAAAAAGTTATGCCGATTTCGGGAATCTAACAATGACTATTGAATCCGCAGAAGAAAATTACCCTTTGCTTGTTCAACTTACTGACGAAAAAGGCGAGACAAAACAAGAGGTATATGCTATTGAACCCCAAACTTTTGAATTCAATAATATAGAACCCTCAAAATATCGGGTACGTGTTATTATTGACTCTAATGGAAATGGTCTATGGGATACAGGAAACTATCTAAAACGAATTCAGCCTGAAAGGGTGATTTATTATCCAGATGTGATAGAAATGCGTGCTAATTGGGAGAAAAACGAAACCTTTATAATTTCAAATTAAATTCATCCCTATCTTCAAGAAATTTAAGTTTATTTCGAGTGGTTGAAATATGCGCCTTGTCCAATGAAGCGTAAAGAATGGTATCTTCTTTGGCAAATACCAATTGTTCCCCCAAACAATCATATACCGCAGAATGCCCAGAATACACATAACCTGCTTCATCCTGACCACATCTATTTACACCAATACAGTAAGCCATATTCTCAATGGCGCGGGCTTTTAGAAGTGTATCCCAAGCTGTTATCCGTGGTGTGGGCCAGTTGGCCACATATATCAAAATATCATAATCCTGGGTATTCCTAGCCCAAACCGGGAACCTTAAATCATAGCAGATCATAGGGTTGATCCTGAAACCCTTGTAATCCACAATCAAATGCGATTGTCCGGCTTTGTAGACCAGGTCTTCCCCTGCCAAAGTAAAAGTGTGTCGTTTATCGTATAGGGATACGGTGCCATCTGGTTGAACAAAAAACAAACGATTGTAATAAAAGCCATCTTCAAAAAAAGGAATACTGCCCATAATTGCAGCACCGGAGTTTTTGGCTGCCTGTAACAGCCATTGAATCGTGTTTTGACCTTCAACACCCTCAATATGCTGGGGGTTCATGGTGAACCCCGTGGTGAACATTTCCGGCAGGACGATCAAATCAACCTCCTTGGTCAAAGCAGCTATTTTTTTTGAAAAATGGTCCCTATTCGCCTTAGGGTTTTCCCAAATCAAACTTGTCTGTACCAATGCAACATTGAGTGTTTGCTGTTTCATTTTTTAATCAAAGTAAACATTTGCTGTTTTATCTTTTACCATGGCATACAACTGATGAATTTAGGAGCTTACAATTCTTTCATTCATCAATATCACTCAATTTCGAGCAAATTTATCAGGGCAGGATTTCCCTGTATTCGGGCATGGTCCAAAGCGGTATCGCCTCTCCCATCTTGAATTGAACTATCTGCGCCATGGGCCAAAAGCAGTTTGGCGATTTCTACCTTATTGAAAGTAACGGCATAAATAAGACATGTGGCACCTGTGGCATTGCTACAGTTGATATTGGCCCCTTTTTCAATTAGTTTTTTGGCTATTTTGGGATACCCTTTAAAACAAACCCCCATTAATGCGGTATTCCCAGATGCATCCTTGGCATCCAGTTCTGCCCCTTGTTCCAACAATAAATCCACAACATCCTCTTGCCCGTAATAGGCTGCCAATATCAATGGTGTTGAACCCCTATCGTCCCTTGAGTTTACATATTCCGGCTTGTTCAAAATTATTCTTCCGACCTTCTCCAAATCGCCATTTCTGATTTCGCTAAATAAATCTGTAGTTGCGTATTCCATAATAATAAAGATAAAAAACTGTCACATCAAGTAAATATCGATGTGACAGTCCGCAGGGTTTTACTGTTTTTAATCGTCCTTTTAAAAGGCTGACCAAGTACATTAAGCTAGATCAAAACGATCCAAGTTCATTACTTTGTTCCAAGCTGCTACAAAGTCCTTCACAAACTTAGTCTGGGAGTCGCTGCAGCCATAGACTTCAGCGATGGCCCTAAGTTCTGAATTTGAACCAAAAATAAGGTCGACTCGTGTTCCTGCCCATTTAACTTTACCTGAAGCGCGATCACGGCCTGCAAAAACATCATCCGCATCGGAAGTGGACTCCCATTTCGTATTCAAATCCAACAAATTCACAAAAAAATCATTTGACAAATGCTCTTTACGATTTGTGAACACGCCATGTTGGGATTGGTCAAAATTGGTATCCAATACACGTAATCCACCAACCAAAACCGTCATTTCAGGCACTGTCAAGGTTAATAACTGTGCGCGATCAACCAACAATTCTTCCGATTTTGCAGAGAATTTCCCCTTCAAATAATTACGGAATCCGTCGGCAAGCGGCTCCAACACCTCAAAAGACTCAGCATCGGTCTGTTCTTCGGTAGCATCAGTGCGTCCAGGGGCAAATGGAACAGCAATATCACTACCGGCGTTTTTGGCCGCTTGTTCAATAGCAGCACAACCACCCAGTACAATCAAATCAGCAAGTGAGACCTTCTTGTTACCAGATTGGGTGTCATTGAATGCTTTTTGGATGCCTTCAAGTATTTCCAAGGTCGTTTTTAATTGGTTAGGATTGTTAACTTCCCAATCTTTTTGAGGCGCCAGGCGAATTCGCGCACCATTGGCCCCACCTCGCTTATCGGAACCACGGAATGTAGAGGCAGAAGCCCAAGCTGTGGAAACCAACTGGGAAATCGATAACCCAGAATTTAGAAGTTTGGCTTTTAAATCAGCTATATCCTTCTCATCAATCAAATCATGGTCAATAGTAGGTACCGGGTCTTGCCAAATCAACTCTTCCTTTGGAACATCTGGACCCAAATAACGTGCCACAGGGCCCATATCGCGATGGGTCAATTTAAACCAAGCTTTTGAATAAGCCTCAGCAAACTCTTGTGGGTTTTCTAAAAAATGTCTTGAAATCTTTTCATATTCAGGATCAAAACGCAAGGAAAGATCTGTGGTTAACATAAAAGGTGGGTGCTTCTTTTCGGGATCATGGGCATCAGGAATAATTCCTTCCCCAGTCCAGTTCTTAGCTGTATATTGGTGTGCTCCGGCCGGGCTTTTGGTTAACTCCCATTCATAACCGAATAAGATTTCAAAATAATCATGGCTCCATTTGGTAGGGGATTTGGTCCATGCCCCTTCCAATCCACTTGTAATGGTATCTGGCCCAATTCCTGTGCCATAATTATTTTTCCAGCCCATACTTTGCATTTCAATGGGTGCACCTGCCGGTTCGGCCTCAAGGTATTCGGAATCAGATGCGGCACCATGGGTTTTTCCAAAAGTATGTCCCCCAGCAATCAAGGCAACGGTCTCATAATCGTTCATGGCCATCCGTCCAAAGGTTTCACGAATATCGCGCGCAGCGGCAACGGGATCAGGATTGCCGTTAGGACCTTCAGGATTTACATAGATCAACCCCATATGGGCAGCTCCCATTTGTTTTTCCAACTCACCTTCTTTGCTGTAGCGTTCTTTATTGCCCAACCATTCTTTTTCATCACCCCAATAGATATCTTCCTCAGGTTGCCAAATATCTTCACGACCTCCTCCAAAACCGAACATTTTTAATCCCATGGATTCATGGGCGACATTCCCGGCCAAAATCAAAAGATCCGCCCAAGAAATCTGATTGCCATATTTCTGTTTGATAGGCCAAAGTAATAATCGGGCCTTGTCCAGGTTTGCATTGTCTGGCCAACTATTCAGTGGAGCGAAACGTTGGTTACCTGTTCCACCACCTCCACGGCCATCGGCAATTCTATAGGTTCCAGCAGCATGCCATGTCATACGAATAAAGAATGGGCCATAATGCCCAAAATCAGCAGGCCACCAATCCTGGCTATCGGTCATTAAATCGGTAAGGTCTTTTTTTATCGCATTCAAGTCTAGACTTTTGAACGCTTCGGCATAGTTGAAATCCTCGTCCATTGGATTTGCCAGTTCAGAGTGTTGTCGTAGAATATTTAAATTCAATTGATTTGGCCACCAGTCGCGGTTTGATGTTCCTCCCCCGGCTGTATTCTTAAGTTCTCCACCCATAAATGGGCATTTGCTGACATCGTTATGGTCATATACTTTTCCGTTTGCCATTTTATTCTCGTTTTTAGTTTCCATTTTATATATTTTTTAGCTCTACGAAGTTGCCATATGCGGTTAGCTTCGTACCTCTAAAAATACAAAATACAACAGGCAATACATAGACTTTTAATATATAAAGACTATAAAATGATAAGTTAGATCTATACTTATTGCCTTGACCTCTTTTTTTTCGCTTTTCCGTGTAAATTTCACCTACCTTTTACGAACAAAGAACAACTATGTTTACAATTGATATCAACATAAAACCATTCAAGAAAATGAAAAAAATTATTTTTCCCATCGTAGTATTGACTTTGGTCGGTTTTGGAGTCATCACTTCAGGACTTTCCAATGAAGATCGTGAAAGAACCCTTGCCGAATTGAACAAAACCCAGGAGCGTTTTATGAGTGTTGTTGGAGGTCTCTCGGAAGCCCAACTAAATTTTAAGCCGACCCCAGAATCCTGGTCTGTCGCGGAATGTGTGGAACATTTGGCCATTTCCGAAGGCATGATCGGTGGAATGTTACAAGGGGCGCTGGAAACACCGGCAGACCCCTCGATGCGGGATTCGGTTCAAATTTCTGATGACAAATTATTGGCCATGATCTCTAGCCGTGAAAAAAAGGTGAAGACTGGGGAAGCCTTTGAACCTTCGGGTAAATTTGGCTCCCATTTGGAAACCGTAAACGCATTTTTGGATAAACGTGGCGAACACATTGAATATGTAAAGACCACGAACGATGATTTACGAAACCATTATGGCAAATTACCCTTTGGCACTGTTGACGGGGTGCAGATTCTTTTATTCATGAGTGGTCATACCGAACGCCATGTTACACAAATGGAAGAGGTCATTGCACATGAAAATTATCCAAAGACCATGTCCGCCAAAAAGCCCCAATAATAAATAGGGAACTTTTGAAAATGACGACCCTGACATTAGGGTCGTCTTATATTTTGTAATGAAAGTATTTATCCTCAAGAAAAGCTGAAATAAGTGTTATGAAAAAGGCAGTAGTACAAGGTTGTTAAAATCTGAAAAAGTTTTTTTCTTCCCAAAAATTTTAGTATCTTACAATGTAGTATTCAGGGTGCCTTTATTAAGTTAAGGGCTGAGAATCAAACCTGTTGATTTGTTGGATAATACCAGCATTGAAATACTATGGCAAAGGGAGTGTAAAATGGGTAAAACCATTGTCATTCCCTTTGTATTTTAATGTGCTATTCGGCCCCACGATTATGTGCGATTTTTTGATTCTATCCGATAAAATCCAAGCAAACTACAATTACGGCATTGGAAACCGTATCCACTCGTAGTTCCTATTAACGATTTAAGTCTTTAATTTAGTTGTACGAGCCTAATGAAGCAGTGTTACCCGTAACTTTTAATCCTTGCTGCTCGTCATCTTAAAGAGATATAATGAAATACATCTTTCTTAATATTCTTCTATTGACCGTTCTGGTTTCCACTTCCTGTTCAAAAACAGTGCAAAGGCATAAACCCAATATAGTGCTGATAAACATCGACGATATGGGCTGGCGAGACCTAGGCTATATGGGTAGTGAATATTATGAGACCCCCAATATCGATAGTTTGGCAAGACTAGGGATGTCATTTACCAATGGGTATGCAGCTGCAGCGAATTGTGCCCCTAGTAGAGCTTGTTTAATGACAGGTATGTGGACACCTCGTCACGGCATATACACGGTGGCGTCATCGGAGAGAGGGGCATCCAAACACCGGAAATTAATACCTACAAAAAACACGACCACCTTAGCCAATAAACATGGGATAATTCCTGAAATATTGAATCGAAATGGATATATGACCTGTCATGCGGGAAAATGGCATTTAAGCGAAGATCCATTGAAATATGGTTTTAATCTAAATATCGGTGGCGGACCCAATGGTTATCCCAAGAGTTATTATCCCCCCTATAAGAATGTTACCATTGAAGGTGCCAAAGACCAGTACTTAACAGATTTGATTATGGAGAATGCCCTAAAATTTGTAGATACGGTTCGCCAGCCCTTCTTTCTTAATTACGCTCCCTATGCAGTACATACCCCAATAAGCCCAGTAAACCACCTGCTCCAAAAATATACCACAAAACCAGGCTGGAATGGTCAAGACAATCCCGAATATGCTACTATGGTGGAAAATCTGGATAGAAATATTGGTTTATTGATCACAAAACTAAAGGAAAGAAAGCTGTTCAATAACACGCTTATTATTTTCACTTCAGATAATGGCGGCCTATACGGAATTACCAAACAGCACCCGTTACGGGCTGGAAAGGGGAGTTATTATGAGGGTGGTATTCGAGAACCGTTTTTCTTTGTAATGAAAGACAGGATCAGGGCGAATTCCAAAAATAATATACCAATAACCAATATTGATATATTTCCTACCATCTTGGAATATGCTGGTATCGAAAGGGGGAAATTAAAACTGGATGGAATTGGTCTAGCTCCTATTTTAGAAGAGCAAATAGATATATTAGACCGTCCTTTATATTGGCATTTCCCAATATATTTACAGGCTTATAATGTACATGATAATGAAAATAGGGATTCTTTGTTCAGAACACGTCCAGGTTCTGTAGTACGATATAAGGAATGGAAGCTACACTATTACTTCGAAAATGATGAAGTTGAACTCTATAATTTAGCTGAAGATATTGGGGAGCGGAATAATCTTGCACAAAAAAAACCGGCCAAAACGGAAGAAATGTTGAATTATATCAAAAACTGGTGGAATGAAACCCATGCCCCTATTCCTAAAACGGTCAATCTTGAATATCAAGAATAAAAACGAAAACCTATTTATGAACATAACAGGGAACAACTTTTTAAAATACTGCCTATTGTTTGTTTTTACAATATGTTTTATCGGCTGTAAAGGATTTACGAAAAGGCCAGATGTAAAGAGCAAAGGTGAACTGCAATTTGATGCCGCAAATAAAGAATTGGTGCATGCCTTTGAATGGGCAAAAAATAAAGCCCTATCCTATGCTCACGATAATACAGATCCTGTCGGGTATTGGTATGAAGCCGCACTTCCAAATCGTGAAGCATTTTGTATGAGGGATGTTTCCCATCAAGCCATTGGTGCAGAACTATTGGGCCTGGGCAAACATAATTACAACATGTTTCTCAAGTTTGCCCAAAACATTAGTGAAGAAAAAGATTATTGTACGTATTGGGAAATAAACCGCTACAATGAACCTGCCCCTGTAGACTACGAAAATGATGCCGATTTTTGGTATAACCTTCCTTCAAACTTTGATTTGACCTTTAGTGCATACCGACTTTATAATTGGACAGGGAACAAGGATTATATTGAAAATCAAGATCTTAGAAATTTTTATACCTTAAGTCTGAACGAATATATCAACCACTGGGATTTAAGTTCTGAGGAAATCGTTCACCGTAATCGTTCAATGCATTTAAAGGAAGATCTTTCAAGTAGTAGATTCGGAAACAAAAGGGGGATTCCAACTTACAATGAGGGTGGTAGGGGAGAAACTTTGATCGGAATCGATTTGACGGCCTCGATTATTGCAGCTTTTAAGTCATATTCCGAAATGCTGAGGATAGAGGGAAATATTTTAGAATCGAATAAGTACTTGGAGCAATCGATAAGGGAACAGGAATTCATGGATGAATTTTGGTGGGACAACGAAAAGAATGAATACCGTTCCATACTTTATGACGATGGGACTTTTGATTATTTCATGGTAGGAAAAAATCAGGCATTCCTTCATTATCTATTCTATTTTGAAGCTATTTCCGACCACAAAAAAATCAGTAGTATAGTAAACGATTATAAAGCTAACTTTCGACAATTGATCGTTGAATTAAAGTCCTATCTGCCCATTATATTTTATGAGAACAATCACTCTAAATTGGCTAATGATTTAATCATTGATTTATGCAGTATCGATAATCAAAGAAGAGACTATCCAGAGAATTCGTTTACCGTTATCGAGCACTTAACACGGGGCTTAATGGGTGTGGATGTAGATGCAAGTTCCAATACATTTTCAACGATACCGCGTCTGGAAAATAATGAGGATTGGGCAGAAATGAAAAACATTGCCCTGCTCTCGAACAAGATTGCTGTGCGGCATTTTGGAAAGTCTAAAACTATTGTGACCAATGAAAGTGGCGAAACCATAAATTGGTCTGCACATTTGCCGGGATCATATGGCTATTTATATGTTAATGGACATAAAACGGCTTGCACTTCAAAAGAAAAAAATGGTCGCCCGTATTCATACACTATTGTAACGTTAAATGAAGGGGATGAAGCAACAGTTTCAACCAATCCTTAGTTGGTGTTTAACCTTAATCTTCAAACTAAATTCCTGTGGGGAGCAAAGTGTATATTTTACATAGCCGATAGTTCAGGCACACTAGCTAACTTTAATTTCCCCCATAACCGCTTGCCAGGTTGTAAATAGGTAACCTTACTAATGTTCAACTAAAGGCTTCGCGCTTGTATAATTAACAGATGTGTATTCAATATATGATCGGTATACTGCTCTTTAAACCCTATATTTGTGATGGAAAGCGGATAAAACGCTTTACTCGATTTTTGTACAAAGTTTAATCCCAATCATGAATTCAGGTATAAAGCAACTCATTATAATAACCTTAATTTCACTCTTAGGAACCGCATTGTATGGGCAGGAATTAACGAATAAAATCGCTTGGAGTATAAAGTATGGCCATACCGAAAATTTGAAAGATTTAATTACCGTGGAACACATCAACGAATGTGTGGGGGTGGCAGATAGCAAAAAATATAATTATTTGGTGATCAGCATCAAGTTGAAATCAATGAAATCATTACGCTATTTTGTTGAAAATGGTGCCGATATCGAGGGCGTTTGTGCGGATAAAACACCCTTGATGTATGCGGCAAAATACGGGCAATTGGAAATGGCCCGATATCTTGTGCAAAACGGCGCGGATCTGAATGCAACTTATAAAGGCAAAACCGCATTAAGTTTCGCACGGCAATTTCATCAACGCGACATTGTAAAGTACATAAAAGAGCATGAAAAGACCTTAAAAACAATGCAGAGTGACGGCTACTCTGAAAAGCCCAAGGCTAGTTCTTGAGAGTTCAAATGATCGATGAAATGGGCATTTTGACTTCTTCATTTTATCCGACCATGAAAATTTTACGAAGGTCATAACTATCATGAATTAGCAATTACGATTCTTGCTATATTGAAAACACCCTTGATATCGCCAACGAGTATTTAGTCATGCAATACTTTTTTAATTTCTCACCCCTGGCGTAAAATCCTCTGGTGCATTTTGAGGTTGGTTTATGGTTCCTGTCGCGCCTGTATCATTATAAATTTCCCATTCGCCAAAAGTGTAGGTAGGGTTTGCCTGAAGAATTACCGCCTTCCTTATGGCCCTGCCATCCTCAAATTCATGGTTGGTCCCTGAGCCATCATCCCCGATAACCCCAAATGCATCTATTACCGTTCCGAACGGGTCAACCAATTGTAGGTTATCATCACCATTGGAATCTGCCGGACTATTCGTACCCACCCCCAAATCGGGAGCAAATCCATAAACCAATTCAAATTCCGATGCGTTGGGTGAAATGACCAACGTACTTTCCCCACTAATGGTCCAATCTGATAGATCAATTGAGGAGCTGACATCAACATTATCGTTGGTATATCTATTTAAAGCCCATCCTTTTAAGGTTAAAGGCTCGGTTCCGGCATTGTAAAGTTCCACAAACCGCGCGCCTGAATTATTGTTCGGATCGGCCAATTCTGAAATAAAAATTGAATTGGATGAAAATTCATCGATTAGATCCTCGCATCTTTCAGCTTTAAGATCAAAGTCATCCAACCCACGGACTACAATTTTAAAGTCATTATTTTCCTTGATCAATACCCCCATAACAGAACCATTACCCTCAGGGAGCATTTCAGATTGAAAATCGGAGTATCCACTATTCAATAAAATAATCCCATTGTCATCACAATCAATAAGGGATCGTTCTGTTTCTTCCTTTGCGTTGGCGAATGCCTGACCTAGCTCATCTTCGATGATTTCAACATCATTTAATTCTACCAAGGAATTGACCATTGCTTCATCCAAGGAAGAAAGATGAATCTGCGAGGGCTTTATTGAAACCGGTTCATCACATGAAATCAATAGGTGTTTAGAAACAACGTTTGCCGGCAACCGTCCGATTGACAAGTTTCCAAAAGAAGGGAATGTTCCACCAAGTTTAAACACACCTTTTTGTTTGCCCAAATAAAGTCCTTTCAGTTTTATGAAAATCTTGCTTCCGATAGGATAAAACAAATGGGAGTCCCTTAAGTCAAAATCCAATTGGAAACCAGCAGTGGGATCTTCAGGCTTATCCTGAAAATGAAGTGTGCCAAAAAAATTACCTGCTTCATCCGATGAAATTACATAACCCTCTATTATTAGGTCGTCTTGGATTTGAACAAGCTCGTCGGAGTATAAATTCTTGACCTCCGAGTAAGTTGCATTGGCTTCCAAATCGGGAACACAGAAATCCTTTACCTGATCAAAACTCCCGTCATGCACACACCCGTGGAATACTAAAACCGTAATAAAGATCAAGACGTTTTTCAACCCTAATGAACTAGAACTATTTTTCATTTGTACAACTACATTTTTTAGACTCTTTCTCCCCTAATTTTTATGGAAATTCTTCCCCTTGAATCCTTGGACTACGCCCAGCATAAGCTCCGGAATGACATAACCTAAAAGCTATAGGCAACATTTAAAAAAAAAGTACGCCCATAGCCATACCAATATTTCGGGGCAAAAGAAGGACTTCCACTAAGATTATCCTGCTTCATTTGTCCATAATTACCATTTCTACTTTGTTCGTACCCACCAGTTCTAAAGACCGTATCAAAAACATTGTTAATACTTGCGAATACACTTATGTATTTTCCTTTTTTAAGCCATGATTTACCCCCGACCAGGTTCAGGAGATAAAAATTATCAAGTGGTTTTTGATTTAAAAGCTTAGCAACATTTTCATCCGTAGCATCTGGAAAGGGTTGCCCGGTTTCAGGGTCGATATAAAAGCTTTGTGTTCGGATAATCGTGGATATATTAGCATAGTTATTTGCCAGATAATTTGCTGTGGCCCCAACCCACCAGTATTTTGGGTCGCGGTACTCAATTCCAATCGCAAAAGCTTTTTGAGGGCCCTGTGCCAGCTTATAATCCTTGATATTGGCTACACCCAAATCAATATTACCTTCAAGATTTATCAATTCCTCTTCTGCATCGGCAGTATCGAAGTTAATGGTCACATTGGGATCACTGGCATATAAATATTTTCCGATAGCAGCTACTGCTGATAGTTTTACCGAAGAAGAAAATTCATATTCCAATCCAAGCTCAGTTCCCATATGAAGTTTATCCAAGTCGGTTATTACTTCTTGTACAAAATCAGAACCAACGCCCGCATCAACATAGAAATAGTTTACATCTGTGGTATTTTGAAAACGGGTATAATAACCAGATAATCTACCTTTGAGTCTTGGCATCCGGACAATATAATTTAAGTCAACAGTGGAAATTGATTCACTTTGGAGCTCTGGAACAACTTCATTATTCTCCCTTGGATTAATGAATACATTTTGCAAAACCGTTGACTTAGTAACATAGGCGCCATTCAGCTTAAGCCAATGCCTACCTGTAAACTGATATGACAGTCCGCTTTTAATCCCAAAATTGGAGAAAGGGATGATGTTACTTTTTCCTAAAGAATTATCAGGAAAGCGCTCATTTTTAAATAGCCCGTTTCTCTGATAACTCGTTTTCACGTGTTTTCCTGATATAAAACCAATCCACTTTTTAAATGAATATTCAAGCTGTGCAAACGTTTCAAAATTTTTGGCAGAAATCCCATACTGATAATTGAATATATCATCTTCACCCTTTTGGACATCCCCATTCAAGTTATTCCCAGTATTGGAAAAGGGATCCAAATCCTCATGATAGTCAGCACCTAAAAGATCAACTATCTTGGCATGGTTACTTGATTTCAAGTTTTTGTAATTAACTCCAAAAACAAGATGAAGATGATCATTAACCGTGATGTTCCCAATACTATTAATAGTAAACTGATTATCTTCAATAACATCATCGTATAAAACATATGCTGCTTTCCCACCAGAATTTGCTTTATATAAATTGCTCCAAGAAATTTGTGGGTCTGTCATAAAGCCTTCCTTGGCTAAGTTTGCATTCAGGAAATTCGCTCCAATTGGACTATTGATATGATAACTAGGTAAATATCTATAGTATGTAGGATCAGGGTTGGTGGCATTATAATACCCCAATCTACTTCTTGAAGTAATGCCTGTTTGATAAGAAATTCCAGTATTCAGGTTGAAATTTTCTGTTGAAAAGTAGTGATTGAGCATGAATATTGGTTCTGAAATCTTCCGCTCTCTTGAATTTCGAATTTTATTGTCCTGGTATCCCCAATAAGGGTTATAGGTATTATCAGTCAAGTTGAATACTTCCTCGGTAATTGCCGATGAACGACCTCTCCTATTCGAAGCTAATATTACGGTTGCCAATAAACTATTATTGGCATCAATTTGATATTCGAGAGTTCCAAAAAAGGAATAAGCATCATAGAGAGTGCCGTTTATATAACCCTCTTTGGCCCATCTACGCGACATGGAAACGGAATAAACGAGTCCGTTTTCCAATATTGATGAGGTATAGGTTGCCATGGCCCTTCCCACATAAGTCCTATTTGTTGCGGACATTGAAAATCGAAATCCTGGACGCAATCCTGAAGGCCGGGTATCTATATTGGTATTCCCTAAAAATCCACCGAAAGTATAGTCTGAAGGCTCAAGACCAAACGAAAAATCTTGATTTCTTGTAACATCGTTCAAACCACCCCAATTATTCCATTGAGGACGGCCATCAAAAAATTTATTCATTGGCATCCCATTGATCATTACATTCCCATATTGGGAATCATAACCCCGTATCCTGTAGAATGCCTGACCAAAGTCAAATGCCGCACGTTTCAAATATACATCGCGAGAAGCTTGTAATAAACCAGGGGTGATCGAAGAACTTTCATCATCGGACAGATCGGAATCGGTAAGCGTAATTAAATTATCCGCTTTTTCAATTGTAATATCCTTTTCTAGATAAATTGTACCTAAATCAAGTATTTGATTCTCTAAAATAATGGGAATTCTTTTAGTGATAAAGTTGGGCGAAGAAACCTTCAAAATATAAGCTCCTAATAACGATATTGGAGGTCTTAATTCAAATTCCGCCCCAAACTTGGTCGAAACCTGTTTACCTTCGATAGCAATGGTACAGTTCGAAAGCGGTTCTTTTGATCTACTGTCAACAACCTTGCCCAAAATGATCGATAATTCTTGTGCATTAATGGTTTGATAACCAAATAGGACCATAAATGAAATAAGAAAAAGACGCATTTGAATTTTTGTGGCATTATAATTTAGATACGATGTCAAAAGGAACTCCGAGGATA
The DNA here is from genome assembly GCA_018679695.1 of Maribacter sp. Taxonomy (GTDB): domain Bacteria; phylum Bacteroidota; class Bacteroidia; order Flavobacteriales; family Flavobacteriaceae; genus Maribacter_A. The sequence goes on along the minus strand of JAHHKH010000061.1, from coordinate 3,566 downwards.
TGCGGAAATGTGAATAGGTGTTCCCTAATACTTTCCGATATGAGCCTACAATGTGACATTCTAATGAATTAAATATACTTGTTCACTCTGCATAATTCTTGCAGACATGGAATTTATCTTGTACTGGCTACAAATTTGAAAACAAAGTGAATCAATATATAATTGAATGAATACCAAAAATGCAGCTCTTATTTTATTTCTATTGACCTTTACCGGGCAGGCACAAGAGAGATATAAAATACGTACGTTGGCTTTTTATAATGTCGAAAACCTATATGATACAGAAAACGATTCGTTGACCTTTGATGATGACCGTACGCCAAGTGGAAAAGATAATTGGACTCAAAAAAAATATGAAGCAAAGCTTCAAAACATTTCAAAAGTCATTTCCCAGATTGGCCATCCTCAAGTACAGACCTCACCTGACATTATTGGACTTTGTGAAATAGAGAACAAAAAGGTCTTGGAAGACTTGATCGCACACCCTAACCTTCAGAATAAGAATTATGGCATAATACATTTTGATTCACCGGACGAACGCGGCATTGATGTTGCCCTTATTTATAAAAAAGCTGCTTTTATACCAACTACTTTTCAGAGCCGTAGGCTTTTATTATTTAATGAAGAAGGTGAACGGGATTATACCCGGGACCAATTAGTGGTTGGTGGAATATTGGATGATGAACAAATTTATTTTATTGTTAATCATTGGCCCTCACGCAGTGGAGGGGAAGCACGTAGCAAACCCAACCGCTTGGCCGCCGCCAAATTGAATAAAAGAATAATTGATTCAATTTTAAAAATCGACCACACCGCAAAGATAATCAGCATGGGTGACTTGAATGACGACCCTGTTGATGATAGTCTCAAAAAAGTCTTGAATACCATGGGGAAGAAAAATAAATTGGAAGAAAACGGTCTATTCAACCCTATGGAGAAATTATATAAAAAAGGTATTGGGTCTTTGGCATATCGCGACAAATGGAACCTATTCGACCAATTATACTTTACGGCCAACCTTTTGATAAAGGAAGATGGTACTTATCGCTTTTGGAATGCAAGTGTTTTCACAGCTCCTTACTTATTTTCAAAAAAGGGGAAGTACAAAGGCTATCCCTTTAGAACCTATGCGGGTGGGAACTATACAGGCGGATATAGTGATCACTTTCCAGTGTATATGTATTTGATAAAACCTGTACCCTAGTTTTTATTGTGGAGTGGCAACTCTGATGTTTCTCCATTTTACCTTTATACCCCCGCCGTCGTGAATTTGTAAGGCAATAGAGCCTTCACCGGCTCCGATCAGCGCATCGTTTATGGTAACCATTTCTACCCCATTGAGCCAAGAGGTCAACTTATTGCCATACACCCTGATTTTCATTTCGTTCCATTCCCCCATTTTCAAGGCCTCGTCCTTTTCGGGATCAGGTTTGATCAACCAACCACGACCATAGGACTCATATACCCCGCCTGTACTGTGACCTGGGGGTGCTACTTCTACTTGCCAGCCACTTATTTTAGTGCCCTCTATAGTAGAGCGTATAAACACACCACTATTACCGTTCGCCTCTTGTTTAAACTCCAGCATAAGGGTAAAATCCTTATAGTGTTCATCAGTGGCCAAATACCCATATTCATTGTCTGGGCCACTCTCACACACCAATAGACCGTCTTCTACATACCATTTTTCGGTCCCATAAATGGTCCAACCAGTAAGGTCTTTCCCGTTGAACAAAGGTTTTTCTTGCGCGAAGAAAATGGTAGTTGACATAAATGCCAATAGAAATAAGGCGATTAATTTTTTCATGATAAATTGTTATTCTTTAATGAAGTTTTGATTTTGTAAGGGAGACAGCCCCATTCAAGGTTGTTATGAACATGGGCTAGTTAAACCATTGTCCCCAAGGGATACGGCTTAAGATCAGTAATAAGCCAAGCCCATAGAAAATGGTTATGCTCTTGAATTTCTTGTTTCCTTCCATGAACTTTTTATGTTTGGACCAGCCTATGGTGATAAGTATAATTGCCAAAATATTTACAAAGGGGTGTTCCACCGCCAATAAACGTGCAGCCGAATTCATTCCTCCCATGCCCAATTCCTGGATGGCACTCAATCCACTGGGAGACACGAAAAAGAGAACCAACCCTGCCAGCAGTTGTAAATGGCATAGTATAAGGGCGAAGAGACTAAGACGCAAATCCTTACCCATTGTAAACATTCTATTGCCGACCAAGCCCATAATGGCATTGGCGACGGCAAGAAATAAAACCGCCAAGGCCACGTAGGCCAAATACGAATGTAACTCCAAAGCCCATTGATAGGCCAATCCCTGTTCTTCCATAATTCGTTCATTTAGTTAAGTTGTTAAAAATACTATTTTTTGGCCATAAAAAAACCCTGACGTTGCCATCAGGGTTCCTATTCAATAAGTATTCAAATCTAAAATTTAGAAATCATAACGCAAAGTTACATTCCAGGTCCTGCCCCAACCAAAATATCCGCGGTTAGATACTGCAATTCCCTCATAAGTCTCATCACCTGCCTCGGCCACATTTGCCGTTGACAATCTAGAGATATATTCCGTATCAAATACGTTGTTCATATTGGCCCTGAGTTTCAATTGCTTTGATTTATTGGCTCCTACACGCATCCTGAACGTAACCCCTGCATCCAAAAGATTAAATGATGGCAATTCTAAATTGTCCTTTACTGCACCAACATCCGAATAAAGATTGTCATAATACCTCCAGTCAGAGTCAATTGAGAAACTATCACAGATCCTATAGGCAAATCCAAGTCCCCCTGAAAGTTGGGCTGCACCACCAACCTTACCACCATCAAAGTCATTGGTTTCGGTACTTATCACATTACGTTCTTCATCAGTAACCTGGGTAACCGCTTCACCCTTGTAAATCCAGTCACCTACAGAGGCAAATCCATTAAAGGACAAACCTGGAGCGGGTCTTAGTTTCAGATCCAATTCTACCCCGGAGTGTAACTGTTCTGTTCCAAAGTTGGTTTCGAATGTAACTACATCATCCACAATATCAGAGCTGGTTACAACCCTATCTTTCCATGAAGTTCTGTAAAGGTTCACATTGGCCGAGAACATTGGGCTAGAGAAGCCATAACCAGCTTCCAAACCAAAAATCTTTTCATTTTCAGTTAAAGGGTTGATCTGGTTGGTGAAATTCAAATAAATATTATCATGGTATGGTTGACGGGAATAAAACCCTGAATTTACATAAAAACTATGTGCATCGGTTGGTTTATAACTGAATCCCCCCTTCGCATTGTATCCAAAATTATTCACTTTTTCAGAATCAACACCGTCTGTTATACCAGCAGGTAAGGGCTCATCGGTACCTTGGGGTGAGGTGCCATCAATCAAAGCTTGATCCGCGTATTGGTACAGGTCAAATCTTTGGTGATATTGATTTGATATGGAACCTTGGAAAAAGGCAGAGAACTGATCAGTGGCATATTCCAATTGTGAAAACAGACCTCCATAAGAAATTCGTTCTTCATTATTATAGGCGATTTTCTGGTCAGTATCATAGGTGTT
>JAHHKH010000200.1 GCA_018679695.1 Maribacter sp. | reverse complement strand
AAACGATATAGATTGTAAGAAAATACGCGGTGATAATAAGAGGCAAACAATTAATTTACACCTTGAAAAATATCTAATTATTCAACATTACCGGCATTACCAACATGGTAACGTTTTCCCCGTCATCCAAACCATCGATCCGAGTAAGTATCCCCGCTCTGTTCGGCAGGCTCATTTCCAAGGATACCTCGTCTGAATTCAGGTTATTCAACATTTCGGTCAAGAACCTGGAATTAAAACCAATTTGCATATCGTCCCCTTGGTAAGAACAGGTTAATCGTTCTTCGGCCTTATTGCTATAATCCAGATCCTCGGCGGAAATATTCAATTCTGCCCCAGCAATTTTTAATCGAATCTGATGGGTCGTTTTGTTCGAGAAGATCGAAACCCGACGAACAGAACTTAAAAATTGGTTTCTTGATATGGTCAACCTATTGGGATTCTCTTTGGGTATTACTGCCTCATAATTGGGGTATTTGCCGTCAATCAACCGGCAAATAAGTTCTGTATTCTCAAAACTGAACTTGGCATTACTTTCATTGTATTCAATGGAAACCTCAGATTCGCTACCCGCTAAAATCCCTTTCAATAAATTGAGTGGTTTTTTGGGCATAATAAATTCAGCTACCTGTGAAGCAGAAACATCCGCTCTTTGGTATTTGACCAACTTGTGTGCATCCGTAGCCACAAAAGTCAGATTCTCGGGCGAGAACTGAAAGAAAACCCCGCTCATTACGGGTCTTAAATCATCATTTCCGGCAGCAAATATGGTCTTGTTGATTGCGGTGGCAAGTATATCACCTTCAACTGTGGTTGAACTTGGATTTGCCAGTTCCACAGCCTTGGGAAATTCAGCCCCGTCGGCGTAAGCCAAAGCATATTTGCCATGGTTAGAACTAATTTCGACTGTATTATTGTCTTCGACGACAAAGGTCAACGGTTGTTCCGGAAAAGTTTTAAGTGTTTCTAGCAACAGTTTGGCAGGTACCGCTATGGTACCTTCATTATCTGAGTCTACTTCGAGAACTGAACTCATTGTGGTTTCTAAATCCGATGCCGAAACCACCAATTTATTTTGCTTTAGATCAAACAGGAAATTATCGAGAATTGGAAGTGTATTACTATTATTGATTACCCCTCCCAGGACCTGTAGTTGTTTAAGCAAATAGGTGCTAGATACTATAAATTTCATTCGATATTTGTTTTTAATGCAAATCTTCTATTAAGTCGGAATATTGTCGAACTATGTCCATAACTATGGTTAAAGTAAAGTATTCCACAATCAAACAAAGATATTTTAATTGTCCTTTTTAAGGAAACAAACTTATCAACACCCATTACCCCATTTTAGCCATGAAAATTCTTGTCAATTGTAATCGACCTAATAGGTATTTATCCTTTGAAATGCCTATAACCACTAATTTTAGAATAATTTCAATTGCAGTTCTCAATACGTTCTTAATTTTCTTGGGGAATTTGGCATTTGCCTAATGTTTATAAGTACAATATTTAATTCATCATCTTAAACCTTTATTGCCCGGAAACCCTAGCAATCGTTTAGTCAACAAAGTTTTTCTTGTATACGCTCCATACTTCAGGCTTTTCATTGAACAAAACCCTGGTTTTGCCCCAAACATTTTTGAAGAAATCCGAATTACGGTATTTGTTTAAATATTCTTCATTTTCCCATTCACTGTACGTAAAAAAGATGTTGGCATTGGTCTTGTCCTGTAACAATTCCAATGAATTGCATCCTTCAAAATTCAGGATATACTGCTTGGATTCCTTGAAAAACTGCTCAAATTTAGCAACGCTCCTTGTTTCGAAGGTCAGTTTTACGATTCGGATCAACATTTATGTAAAATTAATCGTTATCGTATCCCTATAATCAAGTCCCAATAGGGTAGAGGCGCCACCTACAGTCGTCAAATTGCTTTTAAAGATCGCAAGTTCAATATAATCCGATGAGTTAAAAAGCGCTAATAAATCCCCTGCACCTTTCCTCTTGCTTCTGTCCAGATCATAGTTAACGATTTCACTATAGTTATTAAGGATTTTGGTAATCAAACTGGTTCTAGCGTGTAACTCAAACGACCGGCCTTTGCGATAAGCTTCGAATAGGCTTTTTTGTATGTTGGTCACAACGTTACCGTAATTATCTATATAAATAACACTTCCAATTATTTTTTTACCATCATCGGTGATCCTTGGTGAAAATTCCCTCAAGTCTTTTAATTCGTTAAATGTTTTCCCTACAACCTCCAGGGTACCTCCCCTTACAATATGACAAGCAACTTTCACAAATACATCCATAACAGGAAACGAGCCACTAATTGAATTGGGCAGATTTATTTCTATGACTTTTTCTGGTTTGATTTCAGAGATGATCAAACCCACAACACCATTATTGGCAGTAATAAAATAATGTCCATCCACAAAAACTACGATATGTTGGTTTTCAGGAGTGGCTTCAGAATCTACCCCAACTATATGAATAGTGCCTTCAGGAAAATTTTTATAAGAGTTTTTGAGGATATAAGCACATTCCTGAATATTGAACGGACTTACATTATGCGAAATATCAACAATCTTGGCGTCGGTAAGCTCTTTGTAAACAGCACCCTTTAAAGCACCTACAAAATGGTCTTTAAGTCCAAAATCGGTAGTTAATGTGATAATTGCCATGCAGCAATGTTGATATGTTTTTGGTTCGTCAAACTGAAATTTTACTTAAGTTTGTTGAACAAAATTAATCAAAAAAACAGCCATGCGAAATTATTATTGCAGGCTTTAATCTAACAACCCAATTTTTTTGAACGAACTTATTCTAGAGCTTATCGAAATTAGTCCAAGGGAGTTTTTTGGACAAGGAAACGAAAATATTGATATCATAAAAAAGTATTTCCCCAAGCTTAAAATTGTTGCACGTGGAAATAAAATAAAGGTATTTGGTGACGAAGAACTATTGGAGGAATTCGATAAGCGGTTCGACATGCTTACCCAGCATTTTGCCAAGTATAACAAACTCGATGAAAACAGTATCGAAAGAGTGTTGACCAGTAATGGGAAGGAAGATTACGCCGCACCTGAGAATAGTGGCGAAATTCTTGTTCATGGGGTTAGTGGTAGATTAATAAAAGCCCAGACCGTTAATCAACGTAAATTGGTAGACGCTTCAATCAATAACGATATGGTATTTGCCATTGGTCCTGCCGGAACAGGAAAGACTTATACTGGAGTGGCTTTGGCAGTTAAGGCCTTGAAGGAAAAGCAAGTAAAACGTATCATTTTAACTAGACCTGCGGTAGAGGCAGGTGAAAATC
>JAHHKH010000071.1 GCA_018679695.1 Maribacter sp. | reverse complement strand
CCTATGATTCTTGTTAATAAGGAACATATACCTGAGACGATTAACGTTTCATGACCTCCCCCTAATTTTTTAACAATCTTAATATCAGTATTATGAAAACAACTATGAAATTATTATTCGTCCTATTGTTGTTAATGGGAACTTCTTGTTCCGAGGAACAAGATGTGCCGGAACTTAAAAGCGTAAAAGCAAAAGCATCCAGTAAACAAAAAGCGCAAATAGGAGGTCTTGCTGGCATTGGCGGTACTTCAACTTTGCATAGAAATAAAAATGGTATTACGGTAAATTTTAAAGCCGAAAATCTACATCCAGGTGCCTATACGATCTGGTGGGTAATCTGGAATGAGCCACAAAACTGTATAACCCCAGGTGCTTGTGTAGAAGATGATTTTGGAAATCCAGTTGCCGTTGAGGTTGAAGTTATGTATGCAGGTGGACATGTTGTGGGCAATAATGGGAAGGGCAATTTCTCTGCACATTTAAACGCAGGGGATGATTCTCCAGAATCCATGAATACGAGTTTTGGATTCCCGTCTGTCGGTGGCTTGCGAGTTGGTAATACCTTTGATGCAGAAATCCATGTGGTTTTAAGAACCCATGGTCCTTCAGTTCCCGGTGTGGTCAACGAGCAAATCAGTTCATATAGAGGAGGTTGTGACAATCCATTCTTGTATGCACCTTTTACGGTGTATCCGAACGTCATTGGTGAATGCGCTGATATTGCAGCAGCTGTGTTTCCGCCAGCAAATTAAAAGTAGCCTATGCATTTGAAAATAGACAAGTAAGAACCGAGGCCATTCGCCTCGGTTTTTTTGTTGATCAAGAGTTTCCAGCGAAAAATGAATTTTAAAGAACAAAATAGTGCTCTGAAATAGAGCTATAATCGATTATTCTTTACCGTTTCACCTTTTGTGATAACATTGCTCCGGTGTATGGACCTTCAAAAAAGAGATTTGTATTTTAGCGCCGTCACCAATAATGATAGTAATCGGTTTTATGTGGGAATCGTAAATGAACAATTACGCAAAACATACACAACTTATCAAAAGCGAAGCCAAACGTCTTGGTTTTTTGTCTTGTGGTATTTCCAAGGCCGATTTTTTAGAGGATGAAGCCCCGCGATTGGAAAAATGGCTTAACAGCAATATGCATGGGGAAATGCAGTATATGGAGAACCATTTTGACAAACGGTTGGATCCCAGAAAATTAGTGGATGGTTCAAAATCGGTCATCTCCTTGTTATTCAATTATTTCCCTAATGAGACACAACAAGAAGGCAGTTACAAGGTATCCAAGTACGCATACGGGCAGGACTACCATCATATTATTAAGGCAAAACTAAGACAACTTCAAGAATTCATCTCAGAGCAAATAGGTGAGGTCAACGGTCGGGCCTTTGTAGATTCAGCTCCTGTTTTGGATAAGGCTTGGGCCGCTCGCGGTGGATTGGGGTGGATGGGTAAGCACAGCAACTTATTGACTAAAGAAGTCGGCTCTTTCTACTTTATCGCCGAATTGATCGTGGACCTTGAATTGGAATACGATACTCCGGTTACAGCTCACTGTGGTAGCTGTACTGCCTGTATCGATGCTTGCCCTACACAGGCAATCGTAGAGCCTTATGTGGTCGATGGCAGTAAATGTATTTCGTATTTCACCATTGAATTGAAAAAAGAAATACCGAACGAATTTCAAGGAAAATTTGACGACTATATCTTCGGCTGTGATATTTGTCAGGATGTTTGTCCCTGGAACCGTTTTTCAAAAGCGCATGCTGAGCCTCTTTTTAATCCGCATCCAGAGTTATTATCAATGACCAAGAAGGATTGGGAAGAAATTACGGAAGATGTTTTTAAAAAGATATTTCAAAAATCTGCAGTGAAGCGAAGCAAGTTTTCGGGTTTAAAAAGGAATATCAAATTTTTAAAATAGCACTTACTGCAACGCAAACGATATAGTGGTATTCCCTTTGATATTTAGATGAACAATTTAGTTGATGGAATATTAAAAATGCTATCTTGTTCCATGATAATTGCAATCAACTAAACCCTTCTTCTCATGAAATTTCAAAAACCAGAGTTAAGTTTTTGGCAAATATTCAACATGAATGTTGGGTTTTTGGGCATACAATATAGTTTTGGTCTTCAACAAAGTGCAATTAATCCAATTTTTCTCTTCTTAGGTGCATCAGAGGAGATTTTACCAATCCTAAATATCGCTGGCCCTATAACTGGTTTGGTTGTTCAGCCATTAGTTGGCGCGATTTCAGATAAAACCTGGTCACCCAGATGGGGGCGTAGAAAACCTTTTTTCTTGCTTGGCGCACTTTTAGGAAGTATGTGCCTCTTCGCTTTTCCCTTAAGTCCCGCCTTATGGTTTGCGGTTGGTTTATTATGGATATTGGATGTTGGCAATAATATGGCCATGGAGCCTTACCGTGCCTTTGTTGGGGATAAGCTTCCAGAGAAACAATTTAGTGTTGGCTATCAAATGCAAAGTTTATTTGTGGGAGCTGGTATTCTTCTGGCCAATGCGTCGATATTTTTGTTTCAAGATTGGTTTGGTGGAGGGGATGAGATTAGTGGGGAAGTACCTAAATGGTTGTACTATTCTTTCTTTATAGGTTCTTTCTTATCTATCGCCACAATTTTATGGTCCGTTTTAAAAACACCGGAAATTCCTCCAACAGAAGAAGAATTGATTGAAATTAACAAACATAGGGCTTTGTCATTTTCACAGCGGTTTAAAGCGCCGTTTTTGGAAATCGCGCATGCCGTAAAGGATATGCCCAAATTTATGTGGAAGCTTTCTGCCGTGTATCTTTTTCAGTGGTATGCCTTATTTATTTATTGGCAGTTCATAACACCACTCTTTATGACTACCATGGGATTTGACACTTCTGAAGCCGCAGCGCAGGCTGCAAAAA
>JAHHKH010000004.1 GCA_018679695.1 Maribacter sp. | reverse complement strand
AGACTGGTCAAAACCACCTCCGAAGGAGTTTTGATAATCGGGCAACGAAGCATATTCATTGGTAAAGTAGGATGTACTTACTGAAATTTCGTTTTTCTTCACCCCACCTGTAGATGCACCGGCCTTTGTGGTAATCAAGATTACCCCATTCTTACCCAACGTACCGTAAAGTGTGGTTGCGGCAAGACCTTTTAAGACCTCAATATTGGCAATGTTGTTTGGATCGATATCCAAGAAACGCGATGAACCGGTGTTACCAGTTAAGAAATTTCCACCATTATTATTCGTGTCGTTACTAAAGGGAACACCATCAACTATAAACAAGGCCTGGTTACTACCACTAAAAGAACTAAGACCACGAATGGTAACACTGGTTGCAGATCCAGACATACCACCTGCAGCGGTAATCTGTACACCAGATGCCTTACCTGCAAGAACACGGGCTACATCACCTTCAGCTCTTTGCTCAAGTGCTTCTTCATCCACCGAACTTACAGCGTACCCCAGCGCTTTCTTCTCTCTTTTAATACCTTGGGCGGTAACTACCACCTCTTCAAGAGCTTGGGCATCTTCAAACATCTGCACGTTCAAGGAGCTACCTGCACCAACCGCTTGTCTGACATCTTTTTGTCCAATATACGTAAACAATAATGTTTGACCTTCTTCGGCACTAATTGAATAGTTGCCATCAAAATCGGTCTGGGTACCAGTAGTAGTACCCTCTACAACGATATTTACTCCGGGAAGCGGTAGACCATCTTGATCAGTAACCGTACCAGAAATCGTTTTTTCTTGTGCAAATGAAATGTGCACAACCAACGCCAATAACAGCGTTAAGATTCCATTTAATTTTGTTCTCATTTTTTAATTATTTGAATTAGCTATCGGCAAAAATCACAATTTCATGTTAATAATCCAAAATAATTTTAATAAAACTTTAAGACATCATTTTAATAATACAACTTTCTCAGTGCTTTTTGTTATAAACTACGAATAGTGTAAGAAAAGAGCATATAAAATACGAATAATATAATAAAAGTTTATTTAGAATAAAAAATAGTTAAAAAATATAGAATTATTGGAGTTTTTTTTTCAATTAACAAGTTTCATGCTACTAAAAAAATGAATTATTCAAATTGAATTGGGGATGATTGGTTAGAAGAAAAAAAACTTCAAAATTAATCTTGCAATATTTGAATTATTATGAAATATTACTACATTTGCCAGCCCTTAAACAGGGGGTACAATTTTTATACATATATATAGTATGCCAACAATTTCACAATTAGTACGAAAAGGAAGGGCCACGATTACCAAGAAGAGTAAATCGGCTGCTTTGGATTCGTGCCCTCAAAGGAGGGGGGTATGTACGAGGGTATATACCACAACTCCTAAGAAACCAAATTCCGCAATGCGAAAAGTTGCACGGGTGAGGTTAACCAATGGAAAGGAAGTGAATGCCTACATTCCGGGAGAGGGTCACAATTTACAAGAGCACTCGATAGTATTGGTAAGGGGCGGTAGAGTTAAGGATTTGCCAGGAGTTAGATATCATATAGTAAGAGGTGCCTTGGACACAGCAGGTGTTGCAGGTAGAACCCAACGTAGATCAAAGTATGGTGCAAAACGACCCAAGAAGTAACACGAACTTTTTTAAAAGACAGTAATGAGAAAAAGACAGGCAAAGAAAAGACCAATTTTACCAGATCCAAGGTTTAACGACCAGTTGGTGACTCGTTTTGTGAATATGATGATGTGGGACGGTAAAAAATCTGTTGCATTCGGTGTATTCTACGATGCAATAGATATTGTTGAGGAAAAGAAAACCGATGAGGAAAAATCGGCGCTTGAATTGTGGAAAGATGCCCTTTCCAATGTTATGCCGCATGTTGAGGTTAGAAGTAGAAGGGTCGGAGGGGCAACCTTTCAGATTCCGATGCAAATTAGACCGGACCGTAAGATATCAACAGCTATGAAGTGGCTCATAAGTTTTGCTCGAAAGCGAAATGAAAAAGGGATGTCACAAAAATTGGCTGCAGAGATCTTGGCCGCTTCCAAAGAAGAAGGTGCAGCAGTTAAGAAAAGAGTAGATACCCATAAAATGGCTGAAGCTAACAAGGCATTCTCCCACTTTAGATTTTAACAAGAAATGGCTAGAGATTTAAAATTTACAAGGAATATAGGTATTGCCGCACATATTGATGCCGGCAAAACCACCACTACCGAGCGTATTCTTTATTATACAGGGGTTAGTCATAAAATTGGTGAGGTACATGACGGTGCCGCGACTATGGACTGGATGGAGCAGGAACAAGAACGAGGCATTACCATTACTTCGGCTGCTACCACATGTACATGGAACTTCCCTATGAAAAATGGTCAGGTTACCGATGAATCGAAACCTTACCATTTTAATATTATCGATACTCCCGGTCACGTTGATTTTACCGTGGAAGTAAATCGGTCCCTAAGGGTGTTGGATGGTTTGGTATTCCTTTTTAGTGCGGTTGATGGTGTTGAGCCCCAATCAGAAACTAACTGGAGATTGGCCGATAATTATAAAGTTCCACGTATGGGCTTTGTGAATAAAATGGATAGACAGGGATCAAATTTCCTTATGGTTTGTAACCAAGTGAAGGATATGTTGAAATCCAATGCGGTCCCTATTGTTTTACCTTTAGGGGAAGAAGCTGATTTTAAAGGTGTAGTCGATTTAGTCAAGAATAGAGCGATTATTTGGCACGATCATAATATGGGTGCAACTTTTGATATTGTTGATATTCCTGAGGAAATGAAAGATGAGGTACGTGAGTATCGTGCTGCCTTAATCGAAGCAGTAGCCGAATATGATGAAAATTTAATGGAAAAATTCTTCGAGGATGAAGATTCCATTACTGAGGATGAAGTACATGCCGCTCTTAGAGCTGCTGTTATGGACATGAGTATCATACCAATGATATGTGGTTCCTCATTTAAGAATAAAGGTGTTCAATTCTTGTTGGATGCTGTATGTCGTTATCTACCTTCTCCTTTGGATAAAGAGGCTATTGTTGGTACTGACCCAGATACAGAGAGTGCTATTTCCAGGAAACCAGATGTAAAAGAACCTTTCTCCGCTTTGGCTTTCAAGATTGCTACCGACCCATTTGTTGGTCGCTTGGCCTTCTTTAGGGCTTATTCGGGTAGGTTGGATGCCGGATCCTATGTTTTGAACAATCGTTCAGGAAATAAGGAACGGATTTCAAGGATTTATCAAATGCATGCCAATAAGCAAAATGCCATTAATCATATAGAAGCTGGTGATATCGGTGCGGCTGTAGGGTTCAAGGATATTAAGACCGGAGATACCCTATCATCTGAAAAACACCCGATCATATTGGAGAGTATGGATTTTCCTGATCCGGTGATTGGTATAGCAGTTGAGCCAAAGACCAAAGCGGATGTGGATAAACTTGGGATGGCATTGGCCAAACTGGCTGAAGAGGATCCCACGTTCCAGGTAAAGACAGACGAAGCTTCGGGCCAGACCATTATATCTGGAATGGGAGAACTTCACTTGGATATTATTGTTGATCGTTTAAGAAGGGAATTCAAGGTTGATGTAAACCAGGGAGAACCGCAAGTTGAATACAAAGAAGCGTTGACAAAATTAGCTTCCCATAGGGAAACCTATAAGAAACAGTCTGGTGGTAGAGGAAAATTCGGCGACATTGTCTTTGAAATGGGACCTGTTGATAACGATTTCGAAGGAACTGGATTACAATTTGTAGATGAAATAAAAGGCGGTCGTATTCCTAAGGAATTCATTCCATCTGTTCAAAAAGGATTCACTGCAGCAATGAAAAATGGTCCCTTGGCAGGTTATGAAATGGATACAATGAAAGTTGTACTTAAGGATGGGTCATTCCACCCTGTGGATTCTGATGCCCTGTCTTTCGAATTGGCGGCCAAAATGGGATATAAAGCTGCTGGTAAAGCTGCCGGTGCTGTTATTATGGAACCGATTATGAAGATAGAGGTACTTACTCCAGAGGAAAACATGGGTGATATTGTAGGGGACCTTAACCGCAGAAGAGGTACAATCTCGGATATGAGCGATAGGGCTGGATCGAAGGTAATCAAGGGCGAAGTACCCTTATCGGAAATGTTCGGTTATGTTACATCATTAAGGACATTGTCATCGGGTAGGGCAACTTCAACCATGGAGTTCTCGCGTTATGCCGAGACACCATCGAATATTGCAGAAGAAGTAATTAAAGCAGCAAAAGGGGTAACCGCTTAAATTTTAGAAAATGAGTCAAAAAATCAGAATAAAACTAAAATCATACGATCATAATTTAGTAGATAAATCTGCTGAGAAAATCGTAAAGACGGTAAAGACTACTGGCGCTGTTGTCACTGGGCCAATCCCTTTGCCTACACATAAAAAGATCTTTACCGTGCTGCGATCACCGCACGTGAATAAAAAATCCAGGGAACAATTTCAATTGAGTTCCTACAAAAGATTGTTGGACATTTATAGTTCATCATCCAAGACCATTGATGCCCTTATGAAGTTGGAGCTTCCAAGTGGTGTTGAGGTTGAGATAAAAGTGTAAGTTGATGGTCATTCCCATTAGGGATGACCTGTACATGTCCTGAGCTGCGTGCAAGGGAAAAACGGAAACAAAGATTAATTCAGGGTTGAATTGTTTTTGGCCCTGTTTTTTTGTAAAGAAGTTTAATAGAAGATTAATTAATAAATAATAATTTATGTCTGGGTTAATAGGTAAAAAAGTAGGTATGACCAGCATTTTTGACGAGAACGGGAAGAATGTTCCCTGTACGGTCTTAGAGGCAGGTCCATGCGTAGTTACCCAAGTCAGAACCGAAGAGGTAGACGGGTATAACGCCCTTCAACTTGGTTTCGATGACAAGGCAGAAAAACGTGCTAACAAGGCCGAATCGGGTCATTTTAAAAAAGCAGGTACTTCTCCCAAGAAAAGAGTCGTTGAGTTTCAAGGTTTTGAAGGTGATTACAAATTAGGAGACACTGTGGGTGTCGATGTATTTGTTGAAGGAGAATTTGTTGATGTTATAGGAACATCAAAAGGTAAAGGTTTCCAAGGGGTTGTAAAAAGACACGGATTTGCTGGAGTTGGTCAGGCTACACACGGTCAACACAACAGACTTAGGGCGCCTGGTTCCATTGGCGCTGCCTCATACCCTGCAAGGGTTTTCAAAGGAATGAAAATGGCAGGTAGAATGGGCGGTGAGCAAGTTACAATTCAAAACCTTAGGGTTTTAAAGATAGTTCCAGAGAAAAATCTTTTGGTAGTCAAAGGTTGTGTTCCTGGTCATAAGAATGCTTATGTAACCATAAAAAGGTGGCAGTAATGAAGGTATCAGTTTTAGATATTAAAGGAAAAGAAACAGGAAGAAAGGTAGACCTTTCTGATAGTGTTTACGCGATTGAGCCGAATAATCATGCAATTTACTTGGATGTCAAACAATATTTAGCACATCAAAGGCAAGGTACCCACAAAACCAAGGAAAGAGGTGAGATAGTTGGTAGTACCCGAAAGATAAAAAAGCAAAAAGGTACAGGTACGGCAAGAGCTGGTAGTATCAAATCCCCTATTTTTAGAGGAGGTGGACGTATATTCGGTCCAAGACCAAAGGATTATAGCCAAAAATTGAATAAAAATGTTAAGCGTTTGGCAAGAAAATCAGCCCTTAGCATCAAGTCAAAAGAGAAAGCTGTCATGGTTGTTGAGGACTTTAATTTTGAATCGCCAAAAACCAAGGATTTTGTTCAGGTTTTAAAGTCTTTAGGACTGGAAAACAAAAAATCTTTGTTTGTGTTGGGCGATTCAAATAATGGTGTATATTTGTCTTCGCGTAATTTGGAGCGTTCTGAAGTTGTAACTAACACAGAATTAAGCACTTACAAAATATTGAACGCGAACAATATCGTGTTGCTTGAAGGTTCATTGGAAGGAATTGAATTGAACTTAACTAAATAGGAAAACCATGAGTGTGTTGATAAAGCCAATTATTACGGAAAAAATGACTGCTGATAGCGAGTTACACAATCGTTATGGTTTTGTTGTGGATCCCAAGGCGAACAAAATTCAGATTAAGGATGCCGTTGAGGCAGCTTATGGTGTTTCCGTGAAAAAAGTCAGGACCATGAACTATGGTCCTACCAGGAAATCACGATATACCAAAACCGGAATCCAGCACGGTAAGACGAATGCCATCAAAAAGGCCATTGTCGATGTTGCTGAAGGTGATATAATTGATTTTTACAGTAATCTATAAAGACAAAAAATGTCAGTTAGAAAATTAAAACCAATCACTCCTGGACAGCGTTTTAGAGTAGTAAATGGGTTTGACGCCATTACTGCTGATAAGCCGGAGAAAAGCTTGCTTGCTCCGTTAAAAAAGTCGGGAGGTAGAAACAGTCAAGGAAAAATGACTATTCGTCATAGAGGCGGTGGTCACAAAAGAAGGTATCGGATTATTGATTTTAAAAGAGATAAGCAGGATGTTGCCGCAACGGTAAGATCAATTCAGTACGATCCCAATAGAACAGCTTTTATCGCCTTGCTGGAATATGCCGATGGTGAAAAGCGCTATGTAATAGCACAAAATGGATTACAGGTAGGGCAGACAGTATCTGCTGGATCTTCTGCTGCTCCTGAAATAGGAAATGCAATCCCGTTGAGTGATATTCCATTAGGGACTATTATTTCATGTATAGAACTAAGACCTGGACAAGGGGCCGTAATGGCGAGAAGCGCAGGTACTTTTGCTCAATTAATGGCAAAGGAAGGTAAATATGTTACCGTAAAATTGCCCTCTGGTGAGACAAGACTTATACTTTCTAGTTGTTTAGCAACTATTGGTGCGGTTTCGAACTCAGATCATCAATTATTGGTATCTGGTAAAGCAGGTAGAAGTAGATGGTTGGGTAGAAGGCCAAGAACAAGACCGGTAGCGATGAATCCAGTGGATCACCCAATGGGCGGTGGTGAAGGAAAGGCTTCCGGAGGTCACCCAAGATCTAAAAACGGTATTCCTGCAAAAGGTTACAGAACCCGTTCTAAGACTAAGAGCACGAACAGATATATATTGGAACGTAGAAAGAAATAAAAAGAAAAAGAAATGGCACGTTCATTAAAAAAAGGACCTTACGTTCATCATAGCTTGGATAGGAAAATCCAACAAAACGCTTCATCTGGAAAGAAAAGCGTAATCAAGACTTGGTCAAGAGCATCTATGATAACACCAGATTTTGTTGGTTTAACGATTGCCGTGCATAACGGTAGGCAATTTGTACCGGTTTATATTACTGAAAATATGGTAGGTCATAAACTAGGGGAATTTTCTCCCACAAGATCTTTTAGGGGTCATGCGGGAGCTAAGAATAAGGGTAAAAAGTAAGCTATGGGAGTTCGAAAAAGACAAATGGCCGAAAGAATAAAGGCTGAAAAACAACAATTGGCCTTTGCCAAATTGAACAACTGCCCTACATCTCCCAGAAAGATGCGATTAGTTGCAGATTTAATTCGAGGTGTAGAAGTTGAGAAAGCTTTGGCGATTTTAAGATTCAATTCGAAAGAGGCTTCTCGAAGATTGGAGAAATTGCTATTGTCCGCATTGGCAAACTGGCAAGCCAAAAACGAGGATGCGAATTTGGAGGATGCCGAGTTGATCGTAAAAGAAATAAGGGTTGACAGTGCAAGTATGCTGAAAAGATTGCGCCCGGCACCGCAAGGTAGGGCACATAGAATAAGAAAACGTTCAAACCATGTTACATTGGTATTGGGATCAAACAATAATATAGCGAGCTAGAATGGGACAGAAAAC
>JAHHKH010000067.1 GCA_018679695.1 Maribacter sp. | reverse complement strand
CTCTAAGAAAACCATGTTTTATAATGATTTTTTTAGCGGTTTTAACAGCCTATGGCCAAACTGAAGTGTCAACTGATTCAACGGAAGTCATTTCCATATCATTTGAGAATGCCAATATTGGGAATGTATTATCAAGAATTGAGGAGTTGACGAACTATAAATTCTATTATGATGGGCGCTGGTTGGGTAATACTCTGCTATCAGGTACTTATAACAATGTTAGGACTTCGGAGATCTTAAAGGATATTTTTAAGGAGACCCAATTAAACTTTTATGTGCTTAACAACGAGAAAATCATCCTAACGAAGAATAATATAATTTATGACCAATTACCTAATGGTTTTTTCAAAGAGAATCAAATAGAAATAGAAGGAGAGGAGGCTACTTCCAATAAACAACCCATAACCCCCGTATTTTATAGCACACAAAGGATTGCAGGTTCGGCCAAACTGGAAACTGTACGTATTGGTAAGGCCGATAAGGAAAATAATCGGGCCAGTTATGTGTTACAAGGGTATGTTCGAAAGGAAAATGGCGAGCCTATTCCCGATCTCTCTATTTTGGTAAAAAATAAAGGAATAGGAACAGTTACAGATGCCAATGGTTATTACCGGCTTAATTTGCCTACAGGTCAAAACACATTGTTAGCCAGGGCTATGGGCATTCAAGCCACCGAAAGGGATGTTATCATCTATAATAATGGGAGTCTTGATTTTGAGCTGACCGAAAGTTTGGAGCTTTTAGACGAAGTTGTGGTCGAGGCAGAGGCTGCTAGGAATGTTGAGCAGGCGATAACGGGGACGACCCAAATAGATACAGAGGAATCCAAAAATATTCCCCTGGTATTGGGTGAAAGGGATATTCTTCAAATAGCTACTACACTTCCAGGTATTACCACGGCGGGTGAGGGTGCTTCAGGATTTAACGTAAGAGGGGGTAAGACAGATCAAAATTTAATACTGTTAGACGATGCAGTTGTTTATAACCCTTCCCATTTCTTCGGGATCTTTCAGGCTTTGAATCCGTTTACAACCAAAGGGGTGAATATTTATAAGGGAAATATCCCTGCTGAATATGGGGGGAGGTTGTCTTCTGTATTTGATATTGTTACCAAGGATAGTAATATTGAGAAATTCTCAGGTGAAGCGTCCATTGGGCCGGTAACCTCTAATCTCGCTTTGGAAATTCCATTGACAAAAGAGAAATCATCATTGATGATCGGGGCCAGGGGCGCTTATTCCGATTGGATCTTAAGATCTTTGGATGACGAATCCTTGAATAATAGCACCGCTTCCTTCTATGACGGTATTGTAAAATACAATACTAAGGTCAATGAAAATAATGACGTTCGTGCCACTGGTTATTATAGTAGGGATGCCTTTAGCATTACCTCCGATTCGCTCTATAACTACAGTAATCGTGGATTTTCATTGCGTTGGGACCGCAAGTTCAATGAAAAAAATACGGGGAGTTTTATAATCGCCAATAGCCAATACAAATTTAATATTGATTTTGATGGGGAATCCAATAATGATTTTGGACTGGGTTACAAAATCGACGAGACCAAATTAAAGGTTAAGCTTAAATATTTAATGAATGAGCAGCACAATTTGACCTATGGCTTATCTGGTAAATACTATGGCGTTAATCCTGGAAGTATTTCACCAGAAGGAAATGAATCGGATATACAAGCTTTAACCATACCTAAGGAGTCGGCACTCGAATCCGCATTGTTCATTGCAGATGAATTCAAAGTGGATGATCGGTTATTAGTGGATCTAGGCGTGCGTTATTCGTTTTATGCAGCCCTTGGAAAATCGGAACAACGCATTTACGAGAATGGGGTTCCCAGAAGCGAAAGCACTTTGGTCGAAACAAGGGAATATGGGAACGGTGAGATAATAAAAACCTATGGGGGACCCGAGTTTAGGGCATCTGCGCGTTATTTTCTAAGGCCAGACTTATCAGTGAAAGCCAGTTTCAACAGTGGTTACCAATTTATACATACACTCTCGAATAATACCACTGTATCCCCAATTGATACCTGGAAACTTTCAGACACGAATATAAAACCGCAAAAAGGCAATCAATATTCCTTGGGTTTATACCAGAATTTAAAGGATAATGAATTTGAAATTAGCTTGGAAGGCTATTACAAAACAGCCAAGAATGTGATTGATTTTAAAACGGGCGCCCAACTCTTGCTCAACGAAACTATCGAAACTGAAGTACTGCAGGGTGATGGGAAAGCATATGGGGTTGAATTCCTGGCAAGAAAGAACCGGGGAAGGCTAAATGGTTGGTTAAGCTATACCTACTCGCGTTCTTTACAGAAATTTGATAGTGAATTTAGTGCAGAACGTATTAATGATGGGGAATTCTTCCCTTCGAACTATGATAAACCGCATGATATAAGTTTAATAGCCAATTACAAATTTACAAGGCGTTATAGTGCCTCGGCGAATTTTGTTTATCAAACGGGCCGTCCGGTCACATATCCTGTAGGTACATTTCGATTTAATAACGCTGATTTCGTAGCCTATAGCAATCGCAATGAGTTTCGAATTCCGGATTATTTCCGGTTAGATCTGGGTGTTAATATTGAAGGAAATCATAGAATTAAAAAATTCGCCCATAGTTTTTGGACCATTTCTGTATATAACGTATTGGGAAGGAATAATCCGTATTCGGTCTTTTTTGTGACGGAAGAAGGAGAAGTTAAAGCCCTGAAAAGTTCAATTTTTGCTATTCCGATTCCTTCAATAACCTATAATTTCAAGTTCTAGTATTCGTAAAGA
The DNA here is from genome assembly GCA_018679695.1 of Maribacter sp. Classification (GTDB taxonomy): domain Bacteria; phylum Bacteroidota; class Bacteroidia; order Flavobacteriales; family Flavobacteriaceae; genus Maribacter_A. The sequence continues at coordinate 3,569 of JAHHKH010000067.1, read as the reverse complement.
TGATAAAAAACAGAAAAGCAAGTACAATTCTTTTGGGTGCTATGATCGTGGTCATTGTGGATAGTTGCATAGAATCTTTTGAGGCGAAAACGGAGGTTTTTGAGGATACCCTGGTTATAGATGCCCTTTTGACCGATGAAAGTAAACAGCATCGTGTAATATTGACCAGGGCCTTTCGTTTTGAGGATAACACTCCAGTGTTCGAGCGCAATGCGAATGTTGAAGTAGTTGATGATGAAGATGTTGTCTATTTATTTCAAGAGACTGAACCTGGGGTATACCTATCTCAAGTGGAATTTGCCGCAGCTCAAGGGAAAAATTATACTTTGAAAGTGAGAACAAGCGATGGGAAGTCATATGTGTCAAAAACGGTACGTACACCCGTGAATGTGCCAATAACCGAACTAATGGCTGAAAGACTAGTCAACGATATGGGAGAAGAGGGCGTAAGTATCTTATTGGATAATGAGACTATTTCTACAGAACCCACTTATTTTAGATTCGAATATGAGGAAACCTACCAAATTATCGCTCCTAAATATGACCCTTTTGAATTTGAGGTGATTGATTATGTGCCTTGTGACGGAGATTTTTATGAAGTTGCAATAAAGCCAAGAATCGTGGAGCAAAAGACTTGCTTTGGATCTGTCAGATCCTCTGGACTGATCCAGGCCTCAACAACCGGACTAGAGGGCAATAAGGTAGACAATTTCAACATTCGCTTTATTAATCGTAATAATTACATAATATCACATCGATATAGTATTTTGGTTCGGCAATATACCCAAACACAAGGTGCACACAGTTATTATGAACAGCTTGGGGATTTTTCTTCATCCGACAATGTTTTTTCGCAAATTCAACCAGGTTTCCTGACAGGTAACCTACGGTCTGAAACTAATGCAGATGAAAAAGTGTTAGGTTATTTTGAAGTAGCTTCCTTAAGTGAGGTGCGATTGTATTTTAATTATAGTGATTTATTCCCCAATGAACCATTACCACCCTATGCTGTTGATTGTGAAACGTTGGGTAATCCTCTTTTAGTAGGTAGGGGATATCACTGTGATGGGAATGGAAATTGTGATGGAGCCTGCGAGTCGCCATTAATTGAAGGAATTCTCGCTGGAATATTGGTTTTTAACTCGGTCAATGAGAATCCTACAAGCGAAATGCCTGGACCATTTTTTACATTACCAAGCCCATGCGGGGATTGTACAAAATTGGGAAGTAATGTGGTTCCGGAATATTGGTTAAATTAAAATTTATGAAAAAAGTAATTTTTTACATATTCTTGCTTTTTTGCACCTATGGGTGTATTGAAGAGATTGAACTGGACACGGTTTCTTCGAATGAATTGAAAGAAGTTTTAGTTGTTGAGGGCACTTTGACCGACGAGGTGAAAACGCACCAAATTCGTTTGAGTAGGATTGATAGTCTTATCGATTTGCAAAAAGACTCGGTATTTACTCCTTTAATCCCAGTACGGGACATGGAACGGGATTTAATAAATTATGAGTCTAATGCCCAAGTTGTGGTGGTTGACGCTTCAGGTGTTGAATATGACTTTAATGAAACAAGCCCTGGAATTTATGAGTCCCAACTTGAATTCGCTGCAGAGAATGGCAATTCTTACCAGTTGAAAATAACTACCGCAAACGGTAAAGGTTATTCATCAAAACCCATGTCGATTTCCTCTACTTCGGAGATTTCAAATGTTTACGCGGAAAAAACGACTAGCGAATCGGGCATTGAAGGTATAGGTATTTTTATTGACAATGAAACCTTGACGGGAAATGTCAACAATTTTAGATTCAACTATGAAGAAACTTACAAGATAATTGCCCCACAATGGACTCCTTATGAATTTAAATTGACTAACTATGACCCTTGTGCCTTGCCAGTTCCCACCTACGATTTAGAGATAGTTGATCGCCAAGAAGAACAGCAAACCTGTTATGGTACTGAGGTGTCAAATAGGATTATCCAAACCCAGCTTAATACCTCTGACAATGGGCTTCAAAAATTCATGGTTAGATTCATTAGCAAGGATAACTTCATTATATCGCATCGCTATAGTATAGAAATAAGTCAGTTGGTGTCTGGGCCAGAATCTTATGGGTTTTATGAACAACTCAATAACTTTAGCCAGACAGAGAATGTATTTTCTCAAGTGCAACCCGGTTTTCTTGAGGGTAATCTTTCCTCAATTGATGGTGATCCAGGTTCTGTGATAGGCTTCTTTGATGTCGTCTCGGTTTCAAAAAAACGACTGTTCTTTAATTATACCGATTTTTATGACAACGAACCCCTTCCACCATTTCCATATACATGTGATCCGCATTCCTCCCCGGAATCACATCGTTCCTATTGCGCTACCGGGCCTGATGGCGGAAATTCATGCCCGCAGTCTATTATCGAATTGGTAAATTTAGACCTGATTAGGTATGTAGATATTAATTCCCAGAATATTGGTACTTGTCCGGGACCCTATACGTATGTAGTGTCGATTTGTGGGGATTGTACCACAATGGGCAGTAATATTGTACCTGAATTTTGGATAGAATAAAATTATTATCATGAATAGGAGATTACTACTTTTAGGATTACTGTTTGCTCAATGTGGATTGCTTAGTGCACAATATGTGGTAAAAAGCCCGGAGGAACTAATGGAGTTGAAAAAACTACCCTTGGAAAAAGTATATGTGCATTATAATACCGGGGTGCTTTTCCCTGGGGAATATCTGTATTACAGTTTGTACACGTTCAACGCCGCAACCAATAAACTAAGTACCATTAGTAGAATGGCATATATTGAACTGGTAGGGGAGGACTTAAGTACTGTTTTTAAGCAAAAGGTTCAATTAAAGAATGGCAGAGGCCAAGGTGATCTCTTTATTCCGGTAACTATTCCCTCGGGTAATTATAAATTAATCGGGTATACGCACTGGATGAATAACGAGGGTGTTGATCAACTCTTTAAAGGTGACGTGATTATTATTAATCCCTATAGAACAGACCAAGAAAACATTCTCGATGAAAACGAAGGGAAAATTGAAAGTCTGGCACAGGATAACACGAATAATGGGAGAGTGGTCGATCAAACTAAAAATGATGGGACCCTATTATTGTTCACCGATAAAAAGATATATAACCAAAGGGAAAAGGTTACGCTCACTTCAAGAAACTACAAAGGGCCTTTGGGTTTCGGCGATTATTCAATAAGTGTCAGGTTAAAGGAGCGTTCGATCCAGAATGAACCCATGAATGCAGAGTCATTCTCAAGATTATTTTTTAATGTGCCAAAATCCATTTCGAAGAAAGTAAATGACTCCATTTTTTTACCGGAACAAAGAGGTGAGTTGTTTTTTGGGGAAGTCAGGTATCGTAAAGACCAATCACCTGCTGAAGGCAAGACGGTAGTCATTTCCATTCCAGGGGAGAATTTTCAACTAAAATCTGCGATCACGAATGAAGATGGTAAGTTCTATACCTATATTCAAAAGGAGTATGATTCACCGAATATAGTTGCCCAAGTCCTGGATGTAGATCCGAAAGCGTATACCATCCAG
>JAHHKH010000130.1 GCA_018679695.1 Maribacter sp. | reverse complement strand
AATAAAAACAGCGTGGAGAAAATAATAGAAAGAAGAGCGTATCCTAGTAAAGGAAACGACAATAACATCCCTACCAGTGTAAACTGTGTAAACCAAAAAATACGACGATATTTCAAATCGAGCTCCTGCCCTTCAAGAAACAACTTATATAACAGCGTGGTCAACCCCATATAAACCCAGCCCAACAGCGCAATATGGGAATGTGTATGAACAATAAATTTATAGTTAACAGGAATTTCAATAGAATGAAAAGACCTCAACACTACGCCAAGAACAGCTGCTATCATAAAATAGCCCAAGGACAGGTTGATATGGCTTTTTAAATTTATAGATCCCAAACGCTATTCAATAAAGTGAAATAAGATTAAAAATCCTTTCTTTTTGATTTATACGCCAATCGCCATATGGGAAGTATCGTCCATAATATCAACATTGCGATTGAAGTCATGAGCCCTAAATTGGTGCCAAAAAACGATTTGAACACAGCTCCTGTGTAGCCCAGCAAAGCAGAAATATCCAATTTCAGTAAAATCAATGTTCTGGATAGATCAATAGGATTCAACATAGTTGCTGCCAGGGAAAAAGAATCCAATGGGTATTCTTCAAAAATGATGAGAGATAACAAAAATAAACCATCATAAATGACCGCTAAGAACAACCATAGCAAGACGGCATAGCCAAATCCCTTTATTTTATTTTCATTGGATAAGGCGATGTTAAATGACAAAGCCGTAAAAATCAAAGTCAAGAACGCACCATTTATAAGAAGTAAGGAAAAATCCCAAATAGCATCACTTCGAAACAATCCATAAAGAATAAAAGGCATTCCCAATCCCAATACCAAACTCATCGTTAAGGAACTAGCCACACCCAGGTATTGTCCCAAGAATATTGAACTCCTTTTTAAGGGTTGGGCTAAAAGTAGCTCGGTGAATTCCTTTGAATTATAGTAATACATGACCCCGAAAATGGTACTTATAAGCGGAACAAGAACAATGATAACATTCATTAAGGTAATTACAGCTTTTGAAAGGTCATTATTCAGGAACAAAAGCACAAAGCCCAATGCCAAATAAAACAGAAAGTACACATAGCTCCATCGACTACGCATTAAATCGTAAAAACTATATTTTAGAATCTTAAGCATCGGCTGTATGTGTTGATATAGCCGCTATGGCATGTTCAAAATCTATTTGTTTGGTCTCGGTCTTCAATTGCTCAACACTACCCTTGAAATAAATATTGCCTTCCAAAAGATAAACAATTTCGTCGGCCATTTCTTCGACAAATTGCATGATATGGGTGGTGATCAATATGGTTTTGCCCTTATTTTTTTCTTGAAGAATCAATTTTTTTAATTTGATCAGTGACCCAGGATCCAATCCTGTTGTTGGTTCATCGAGAATTATCAAGGGACTATCGAACATAAAAGTCAAGACGATATTCACCTTTTGCTTTGTTCCTCCTGAGAGTGTTCCCAACTTCTTATCTAAAAATGGCTCAAGACCAAAAAGCTGAATCAACTCTTCTACCCTACTTTTCTTTTGGCGAAGATCTTTGATCATCCGAATTAATTCTTTTACCCTGAGGTTTCCAGGAAAATTGGCAATTTGAGGGAGATAATCTATTTCTTGGCGGTACCTCCAGTTTTTCTTGACTATTTCATCCAATACAGAAATACTTCCTTTATTGGGAACGACCATTCCTAAAATACTCTTAATCAAGGTTGTTTTTCCAGAACCATTGGGACCAAGTACGGCAAATATTCCACCATCATTAATTTCCAAATCCAAATTGGATAGCACCTGGTTTTTTCCAAACTTCTTGTGCAAGTTTTTTATTTCTATCATTCTGATTTTTTCATTAATGGCATGGCATCCAATAAATTGTCTGGTGTAAATACCGGTGATACCTTTTCTGAAAAGTCAATGATATCCATAAACAAACTGCGTAACAGGACAATGGTTTCCGGTGTGCGGTTCACAATGTATGAAAACAATTTCACGGGTCGATAAGGCACATCCCCTATTCCGTCTTTATCCAAATCATATCCTGTATAGTTGCTCCAATAATTTTTCTCGAATACATTGTCATTCAATTTACTATTATACGAAATATCAAATGAATTGTAGAGGAAATTATTATTGAT
>JAHHKH010000109.1 GCA_018679695.1 Maribacter sp. | reverse complement strand
CCTCTTTAAAAGATCGAAAAAAAATGCCCCCATGAAAACGGTCTATCGCAGTCAAAAAAAGTCTTCTACCACTAAGGTTGATTATAAGAAAGAAAGCCATCAACGTAAAATAGATGCTATTTTGGACAAGATCAGTAAATCAGGCTATGAAAGCCTGTCGAAGGCTGAAAAGGATTTCTTGTTCAAAGCAGGTAAAGAGGAATGATAAAGTGAAGGATTTCAGTTTATTTCTAAAGCTCGTTTACACACTCAATTTCATAGCCGCATTCATGCTACTACTTGCTTGTATTGCACCTTATGTGACTTGGGAGTTGTTTTCCTTTTTGTCATTCCTGAGTTTGATCGTACCTTATTTAGTTTTGGCAAACATTGTGTTTTTATTGTTTTGGCTGTTCAAATGGAAAAAGCAATTCTTAATTTCGTTTTTTGTGATTGCCCTGGGATATTTCACACAAGGAACCTTTATAAAGGTTATTACTCCAATTGATGAAACTAAGGAAGGCGACATTAGTTTATTGACATTTAATACCCATGGTTTTAATGGAGTTAAGTGGGCAAATGAGCCTGTTTCAAGAGAGAAATTCGTAGCTTTTATTAATTCCCAAGATGCAGATATTATTTGCTTTCAGGAATATAATTATAGGGTAACCAAAAATTTTGAGCATTACCCCTATAAATATGTCAATTTTATTTTTCCGCTAGGTAAGCGAGTGGTTCAAGCTATTTTTTCAAAGTACCCAATAATAAATAAGGATTCGATTAATTTTCCGAACAGCAGCAATAATGTTATTTATGCTGATTTGCTTATCAAAAAAGATACTGTAAGGGTTTATAATTTGCATTTAGAATCCTTGAATGTTAGACCAAGATCCTTAAAAAAGGAAGAACCACTGCGTTTGTACAGACGATTGAATAGGTCTTTTCAAAAGCAACAGCAACAAGCTCAATTGGTTCAAGACCATAGTCAGAAAGTTAGTTATAAGAAAATCATCTGTGGCGATTTTAACAACACCCAGTATTCAAACGTTTATAACACTATAAAAGGGGATATGACAGATAGTTTTAATGAAAAGGGTTCTGGGTTTGGGAGTACCTATCTGTTCAAATTTCTACCTTTTCGTATCGACTTTATCCTGGCCGACCCAGAAATCGAAATAAAATCACATAAAAACTTCAAAATTAGGCTTTCCGATCATGAACCCGTGATGGCCTCATTTCGTTTGAAGGAATAACATAAGGCAGTCTGCGGTATCGGCCAAAATGTGTATCATCAAGGCGATACCAAGGATTCGGGTTTTATTGAAAAAGAGAAAGATAGTATAAGTAAAAATAGCCCAGTAACTATGTAAGGGGTGAAAATCAATGCTGCAACGGTTAGGGTCAAAGATTGGGGTTGCCAATAGATGATCAACATCGATCAATATTCCCAACAAAAGTAGAATTGCTATCCTAATGCTTTGCCCTTTGAAAAAGTAGAATGCAATAAAGATAGGTACTACAAGGTGAATGCCATAATGTAGGATAATCCTAAGCATTCCCAAGATTCAGATTAATATCCCTTAAATAGGACAGGGCATTGGTACCTTCATTGAACAGAAGATCTAAAATGCTAGTGTTTTTTATGAATCCGTGTCTATCACCAAAAACCTGTACGTACTCTTTCTGTTCAAAAGCCAACTTCTCCTTTTTACAATTTACCCAATCCCGGGCATCGAAAAAACTTCGGGGAGCTTCGATTTCATAGTTTAGGGTATGTTCATTTGGCGATTCAATCTGAAGACAATCACAAATAACTTGAATGGTTTTTAAGTTGAAATCCAGCAAAAAATTATATTCATTTTCAAATAATGGTGCAAATTCATCCTCATAATACTCAAAGAATGGCGATGTTCTATATGCAGTCTGCAGTGTACGCCAATGCTGTCGCTGCCAGGGGTAGTCGTTCTTTAGTCTAACATCCTTGTATTTTTGCCTTCCTTGATTACCCCCTACATGTTTTACTGGGATACTTAATAAGTGTTTACCTTGATCAGTACTAATATAGCAGCGATTCCTATAGGTTTGTTTTTGGTAATTATCTTCGACTTCCCAAACAACTTGGTTTTGGACCAAACCTGCCATAGTCCTTATATTAGGAAAGTATGTTGGGTGAAGAAGAAGTTTCACTTTGTATTGAAAAATTTCTTGATTGACACTTTTATACTACTTTGGGCTTCCCATTTTTTTCTTTCTTTTTCTAAAATAGTCGAAAACAAACCAGCCAACTAAAACAATCAAGAAGTATTTGAAGTATGAAATTGGCTCACCGGTACCATGCACTGTTGTAAATACACGGTTCCATCTAATTTTCCAATTTCGCCATCCATCCTTAAAATTATCGATACTCATCCAAATAAAGATTGGGGTGCCAACGATATGGTTATCCGGAACAAAACCCCAGGTTCTACTATCTTCTGAATGGTCGCGGTTATCACCCATCATCCAATAGTAGTCTTGCTTAAAAGTATAGCTATCGGTAACCTGTCCGTTAATGCTTATTTGATTTCCGGTCACCGAAATCGTGTTATTCTCATAATCCTTGATAATCTTTTTGTAAACAGGTAAAACCTCTAAATTCAAAGGTACGGTCCTGCCTTTTTCAGGAATGTAGATTGGACCAAAGTTATCATTGTTCCATGAATAGGAATTATCCTGCGGAAAAATGTTATATCCTGTCTCACCCCTGGGCTCTATGATTTTGACTACGGAATCAATGGCCGTATTCATTCTCAACTTTTCAGCTATATCATCTGTAACGGTCAACAATCGTTGCCTATCGGTTTGCTCCTTTAATGATAAACCTGCGCTTCTTATCGCTTTTGTTGGTATCCCTAAATGATTGGTAATCAGTTCAATATCGCCAGAAGTTCCTCTTCGGCTGCCCAATAAATACTTACTGATCTGGTCAAATTGATTCTGGTTTAATTGTGATGTGATGAAAATTCTATTAAAATCGGTTACTCCAAGTTCTTTCAACAACCTCGAGGATACTCCCTTTGAGGAGTAGGCCATAAAATCGTATTGAGGCATGGCCCTGTCGGGCAACACTGTTTGCTGTCCGTTGATATACACATAACCATCTATTACAGCCAGCGAATCCCCGGGAACGCCTACACAACGTTTTACGTAGTTCGATTTTTTGTCTATCGGTTTTTTTACCCCTTTCTCTTTTTTGAAAAAAATGCGAACGGTATCAGCAGGCCAACTAAAGACGACGATCTCGTTTCTCTTGATTTTTTTGAAACCCGGTAATCTAAAATAGGGTAATTGGGGTTTGTTCAAATATGAACGTATGCCCAATACTGGAATCGTATCGTGAACCATGGGGGCGGCAACGGTGGTCATTGGTGCCCTTGCGCCGTAATGGAACTTGCTAACAAACAGAAAATCCCCAATACGCAATGTTTTTTCCAAAGAACCCGTAGGAATCACATAAGGTTGAATGAAATAGGTATGTACCAAGGTCGCAGCAACAATGGCAAATACAATTGAACTTACCCATTCCCCCAATGCCGTTTTTGGATGTAGACTTCGGCCTTCAATGTAGGCTACATCCAAGGTATAATTCACATAGTAAATATAGAAGCCAAGGGTCAAAACTACCAACCAGGATTCCAGTTGACTATTTCTCCCAAAACTTCGAATTGTCTCGACCCAAATGACAGGGAACATCAATAAATTAATAATAGGGATGAAAAGTAAAACTACCCACCATTTAGGGCGGTTGATTATTTGCATCAATACTACTGCATTATAAATGGGTACGGCAGCTTCCCATGCTTTTCTTCCTGCTTTCACATATAATTTCCAAGTCCCTAGAAAATGAATGACCTGAACAATCAAAATAAAAATAATCCACTGGGTAGCGTTCATGTAATCTTGCCATTTAGGTTTCGTAAAACCGTTTTTAAATATTAATCACTTTTGCATTGCAATTAAGTGCTTTTATGTCTTATTTATTGTATTCGTTAACCAAGGTTTAACACATCGCGCATCGAAAATACCCCCGTTTTACCAATTATCCATTCTGCGGCGACAACAGCTCCAAGGGCAAAACCTTCCCGATTATGGGCTGTGTGCTTGATCGCTATGTTATCCACACTACTTTCATAATCCACGATATGGGTCCCGGGTACCTCAGCCACTCTTTTAGAGACAATGGTAATTTCATCTACCCTATCTTGTTCCAGATTCCAATTCTTATATCTTGAATTTGCAATGATACCTTCGGCCAAAGTAATCGCCGTACCACTTGGGGCATCCATTTTTTGAGTGTGGTGAATTTCTTCCAAACTGACCTTATATTGCTCCAACTTTTTCATCATTTTGGCTAAATTCTCGTTCAATTCAAAAAAAATATTGACTCCCAAGCTGAAATTGGATGCATAAATGAACGCCCCTTTATGTTCATTGCAAAATGCTACCGCATTATCATAATCATTGAGCCAACCCGTTGTTCCTGATACGATTGGCACCCCATTTTCAACACATTGTTTAATGTTCCCAAACGCGGCGGTAGGCATACTAAAATCGATGGCAACATCCATTTCGGAATAGTCGATTTCAGTTGTGCCCACATCAATTCTGGCAATGATATGGTGCCCTCGCTCCATGGCAATTTTCTCAATCATCCTACCCATTTTTCCGTATCCGAACAAGGCTATATTCATGCTGCTAAAACTTAATGGTAAAGGCAATCCCGTAATCAGGATTATTGGTTATGGGATTGAGGTCTAAATAAGGTTGTATGTCCATGCTTAAATCCTCATCTATATTAAACTGCTTCAAATGCGAATCGACATTGGCATCAATAATATTTAGGGCATACATGGCTATTGTAAGCACTAATGCGAGATCCCGATCTCGTTGATAGTTCTCTTGCTGCCGTTCCAAATCGTCCAAATCCAAATCAGGAGGTGCTCCCACCGCATTATCATTATTTATATCGTAAAACTCATCATCTGTAAATCCTGCCTGCCTTCTTTTAAAAGCCGTCCTAAAGCGGTCATAAAAATCATCATTAAAGGTATATACATAGACACCTGTGCCGATTGCGGCATAGACAATTGGGACCTTCCAATAACGCTTATTGTAAATTTGCCCCAGACCAGGCAACACCGCAGAATAAAAGGCCGCCTTGCTAGGTGCCAAAGGATTTATTGGTTTTCTCTTTTCAATAACAGAATTCTGGAAAACTATTCCTTCCTGACTCAAGTTAGTTTTGAGGGAATCATTTGCATTTTCGGGCAGGTCATTGTTCTGTGCAGAACTGACCCAAATAACAATAATTGAAAAAACAAATGTTGTGAGGATTTTAATCACCTACGATTAATTTTTTTATTCGCCTGAATTCTTCCTCTGAGTTGAAGGGGATGGTTATCTTGCCCTTACCGCTTTCCGAGGCATTTATAGCAACTTTTACCGAAAGACGATCTGTAAGTTCATTAGCGCCATATTTGACGAAAGCGGGAGTAATAACCGACTTTCTTGTACTCCCTGAACTTGTGGCAGCTTCATGGTATCCCTTTACGAGCCGTTCTGTTTCCCGTACAGAGAGATTTTCACCGATTATTCTTTCATAAAGTGAAATTTGGTCTTCCTTTTTATCGATATTTACCAACGCCCTTCCATGTCCCATACTAACGAATCCATCACGAATGCCTGTTTGGATTATTGGGTCCAATCGCAATAGCCGCATATAATTGGTGATAGTTGATCTTTTTTTGCCTACGCGCTCACTCAATTTTTCCTGTGTGAGTTTGATCTCGTCGATCAATCGTTGATAGGATAGTGCAATTTCAATGGGATCAAGATCTTGACGTTGAATATTTTCAACCAAGGCCATTTCCAAAGCTTCTTGATCATTGGCGATGCGTATGTATGCCGGGATGGTCTTTAGACCAATGCGTTTGGAAGCTCTAAATCGTCTTTCCCCCGATACTAGCTGGTATTTGTTGAAATCCAGTTTTCGCACGGTAATGGGTTGGATAATCCCAAGTTCCCGAATCGATGAAGCAAGTTCCTGCAAGGTTTCATCGCTGAAATTGGTACGGGGTTGAAACGGATTTACTTCAATGGCATCTATATCCAACTCAACAATGTTACCTACAACCTTATCGGCATTTTTATCCGATGCCGATTTAATATCATTTTCAGGATCTTTCAACAAAGCGGAAAGTCCCCGGCCCAACGCCTGTTTTCTAGTTGCTTTCGCCATTTATACGGTTTCCTTGTTTTTTTTCAGTAATTCATTGGCCATATTCAGGTAGTTGCTTGCCCCCTTGCTACTAGCATCATATTTGATTATGCTTTCGCCATAACTGGGAGCCTCACTCAATCGAACATTTCGTTGAATGATGGTATCGAAGACCATATCGGCAAAATGCTTGCGTACTTCCTCTACAACCTGATTGGAGAGTCGTAACCTTGAATCGTACATGGTCAATAATAGCCCCTCAATATCCAAATCAGGATTGTGTATTTTTTGTACACTTTTTATGGTATTCAAAAGTTTACCCAAACCTTCCAAAGCAAAATATTCGCATTGGATTGGAATAATGACCGAATCTGCCGCAGTTAATGCGTTTAGGGTCAACAATCCCAATGAAGGTGCGCAATCTATAAGAATATAATCATAGTCGTTTCTAAGGTTTGAAATCGCCTTTTTCAACATATATTCCCGTTCATCTTTATCCACCAATTCTATTTCAATGGCCACCAGATCAATATGTGAGGGGATCAAATCCAAATTTGGGGAATCAGTAGGTACAATGGTCTCCTTAGCGGTTTTTGTATGCTCTAATAACTGGTATGTACCTTTTTCCACACCCTCCACATCAATACCTAATCCAGAGGTAGCATTCGCTTGGGGGTCCGCATCAATGAGTAGCACCTTTTTTTCCAGAACACCTAGCGAGGCAGCTAGGTTTACGGTTGTAGTGGTTTTGCCCACCCCACCATTCTGATTTGCTATAGCAATTATCTTGCCCATAATCGTAGTAAGTTAGGGGTTAAAAATACGATTATTTATCGCGCCAAAAAATGTATTTTGTTAACACCAAGTGAATAAGTGTAGTACTCGACGTTAAATTGAGTTAAAGTTTTAATGCTTAAATAATTAAGGCCGTTTTTCTAAATAGATAAATCAAGATAAACCCTAGCATTTACAAAATGGCTATGCGAGTGGGGTTATCCAATTTCAACTTCTATTCACACCCATTTTATGGCAATCATCCAAAGAATGGTTTAAATCAATGGTAAGAACTTTCACTTCTTGTCTTTTTGATTCTTTAGACTATCCTCATATTCTATCAAATAGATTTCCTCGTTTTTTCTTTTTAAGTAATATTGTTCCCGAGCAAATTTTTCGAGTTCACTAGAATCCGATAATTTCTCTATTATCTTTTTATCCTTTGCAATTTCATTACGTAAAAACTGCTGGGTTTTTTCCAGGTTTTTTATCTCTTTTTTCAATTCTCGGTGAATGAGTAACGAATTGGTATCAAAAAAGAGCATCCATACAACAAAAACGGTAAGCACCAATACATAGATATTGGTCAAGACCCCAAACCACTTTTTCTTTTTAAGATTTTTTAGACCCATAATCGCTTAAGCCAATTTATCAGTAATGATCGTACGCACAATATCAACCGCTACCGTATTGTATTTATTATTTGGAATAATGATGTCCGCATACTCCTTACTGGGTTCTATGAACTGGTCATGCATTGGTTTTAAGATGGCTTGATATTTTTCAAGCGTTTCATCCAGGTTCCAGCCACGTTCATTGACATCTCTCTTTAAACGTCGTATTAACCGTTCATCAGAATCGGCATGGACGAATATTTTAATGTCGAACATATCCCGGATTCTAGGGTTGGTCATGATCAATATACCTTCAACGATCATAACCTTTCTTGCAGGTGTTTCTATCGTCTTGCCAGTTCTATTACAATCAATAAAGGAATATATGGGCTGTTGGATCGATTTTCCTGACTTCAGTTGTATCAAGTGCTGTTCAAGTAAGTCAAAAACAATTGATTTTGGGTGGTCAAAATTGGTTTCCCGCCTTTCAACCAGGGTTAGATGGGATAGGTCGTTGTAATAAGAATCC
>JAHHKH010000105.1 GCA_018679695.1 Maribacter sp. | reverse complement strand
AGGGCTTATATCACCAAAAAATATCAACAAAAACCCATGCCATTGTTCTTGCTTTGGAAGGGAATTGTGCATACCACCCTAAGGTATCCTGAACATAAATATTTGATTGGTGGTGTAAGTATCAGCAATCAATTCTCAAATTTTTCAAAGTCATTGATGATCGAGTTCATGAAGAGTAATTATTGGGATCCTTATGTAGCCCAATATATAAGTCCGAAAAAAGAATTCAAAGTAAAGTTGAAGGATGCTGATAAGGAATTCATTTTTGATGAGACAGAAGCTGACCTGAACAAATTTGATCGTATGATCAATGAGGTTGAGCCGGGGAATCTGCGTTTGCCGGTTCTCATAAAAAAATACATTAAGCAAAACGCAAAGGTTGTGGCCTTCAACGTAGATCCACTTTTCAATAATTCGGTAGATGGTTTAATGTATATTCGAATAGCTGATTTGCCTGAAAGTACGGTTAAACCGGTTATGGAAGAGTTTCAGGCCGAACTGGAACGTAAGTTTACCGAGAATCTGCAAAACGGGGAAGATTAACGTAATTCGCGAAGAATGAACTTCTGACAATATTCCTTGATCTCATTTCTCACCTTCAAAAAGGCTTCATATCTTTCTTCAGGGGTTCCTTCCACTTTAGCTGGGTCAGAAAAATTGTGGTGCAGTCTTTTTGCTTTTTTCGATGGAATGAAGGGGCAATTTTCATTCGCGTGATCACAAACCGTCAATATATAATCAAAATCAATATCCAAGTATTCATTAAGATGGTTCGAACTGTGATGGGTAATATCAATACCATCCTCTGCCATTATAGTCACGGCACCAGGGTTCAATCCATGGGTTTCAATGCCGGCACTATAGATGTTGGCCAGGCCATCTTGCAATTTTTCCAAATAACCATGTGCCATTTGACTTCTACAGGAGTTGCCGGTGCATAAAACCAATATGTTTTTCATATCCAATGCTTATTGTCTTACTAATGTCAATGGGAATCGATAAATGTTCAAGAAGTGATTCTTGAATGGATAGGTACGCTAAAAAAATGATCTAAACACCTACGATCATACTTCTTCTTTCAAATAGTAGATTGTCTTTCCACATACCATTCAACTGACCTACCTTTTCCCGCTTTCCAATATAACGAAATCCAACTTTCTTATGCAAGGCAATACTCCCTTCATTTTCAGGAAATATGCCCGACTGCAAAGTCCATATACCTTCTTTTTCACTTTGGGGAATTAGATGAAGCATTAGCATTTTACCAATGCCTTTACCAGTATGTTCCATAGCGACATACACACTTACTTCCGCCACGCCACCATAAACACACCTGCTTGATACTGGGGATAATGCCGCCCAACCGGTGATGGTGCCATTTTCAATAGCGACTATTCTACACGAAGAGAGATGGGCATTGTCCCAAACTTCAAAGGTGGGAACGCTTTTCTCAAAGGTCGCATAGCCGGTAGCAATTCCCTGTTCATAAATATTGGCCACTGAATCCCAATCAGTTGGGTACATTTCGCGAATATCCATCACTTTTTGATTAGCAGCAACCTCCACCAGGGCTACAGCATACTTCTTTTTTTCCTACTTCTTCAACTGGTACCCCACAAGTATCCTTAGCCTTACAATCGGTCTGTTCAACGCCTAACTGCATTACCAATTTATTGGATTCAATTCTGTAGGCATTTACAAAAAGCTGTGAAGTGTGAAAAGTGGGATTGCTATATTCAAATTTAATCTCGACCTCTCTCTCCATGGGTTTCATACGGTCTACTTTTTTCAAGATGTCTAGTGCTTTATTGGTTGTCATATATTCCCTTTTGTCTTTTTCCATGGGACTTTCCCAAAGTTGAACGATCGTTTCTTTCCAAAAGTCGGTATTTGCACCACAGTCAACAGCATCAATCGTGATGTTCTTGACTTCGGTGATGTGATAATTGGCGTCCACAAAATGACCGTCCTTATATTCAAAAAGTAGGCTCTTATCAGGATTGTCCTGTAGCAAGGATAAAAATTCTTTTGTTCTCATAATTATGGATGTTTAGCAACAATTAATTTTAGTTTTATCAAAAAAGGAATTCAAAACATCTTGGACTTCTTTCCATTTTTTTAAGTTGATACAATAACAGATTTTTTTTCCACTGATTTGACCTTCTATCAAGTCTATGCTTTTCAGCTCTTTCAAATGCTGTGAAATAGTGGGTTGGGCCAAACCTATAACTTCAACAATATCATTGCATATGCATGCTTTTTGACTACTAATGTATTGCAGTATGGCAATTCTTGCCGGATTGGCCAACACCTTGAATATGGTGGCTAATTCATTTTGTGTGGTATTGAATATCTGTGTCTTGGTAATTCCCATGTCATATTTATATATTGCAATATTACGATAATAAAAATAATTAAAAAAGCCGAATCAAAGAAAATCCAGCTTTTATTTTCTTAGAACCAAGGTTTTTGACCCACCTGATAGGT
>JAHHKH010000081.1 GCA_018679695.1 Maribacter sp. | reverse complement strand
TGATCTTGATTTTTGAATTGCACTCATTTTAAGTAATGCAAAGTAACACATTTTGAACTAAGAAATAAGTAGTAAAATAGGGTTCTTGTAGTACCCACAGCACATTTCAAAATTTGGCCTAATGAGCGATATAGAGCTTCTAGTCCCTATTTTTTTCCTCAATCCACCTGGACATATATTTGGTACTTGCCATCGTTTCGTACATGATCAGTGCACCAATGAAATTTGACTCCCGATGCCCTTTCAAGTCACTTCGCAGGGAAAGGATTTTGTCAGTAAGTCTAGTATCCAAGATTTTGCCGTCATAAAATGTATTGATGATGTCTACCCCATTTTCCTGTGCTTGCCGCCAATCTGCCGCCTCATTATACAATCCTACAGCGGCATTGGCAAAATTTTCGGCAGTATCGGTAACCCAGCCGCACCAAGGCAAATCACCATGCATTCCTTCAGCACCAATTGGTGTTGTAATGCTCGGCGTACCACATTGCATGGCAGTAATCAATTTCCCTTTGATTCCTGCGCCGAAACGCAAGGGTGCCAAGTTGATTCGACTTTGCCGCATAACTTTATGGACATTTTCAACCCACCCTTCAATATGAAATCCTTCTTTAGGATTATGCATTTGCCGTACCTCTGCTGGCAAATAACTTCCATAAACATGAAGATTGGCGTTAGGCAAGGATTTCCGAATCAAGGGCCAAATTTCTTTTTTCAGCCAAACGATGGCATCTATATTTGGGGCGTGTTTGCCATTACCTATACAGATAAAATCCTTTCGGGCATTGAATCCTGGCCAGCTACCTAAACTTTCGCTATCAATTTTGTCCAATTGAAAAGGCAGGTGAAGTAATAGGCTATTGTCTATCCTTATCACATTTAATAGCAAGTGCATCTCAAAAGTTGAGATTATCAATGAAAGGTCGCAGCGAAATATCGAAGCTATTTCGCGCTTTGTCATATCACTTTGCATCCAACATGTTGTAGTAAATTCTTGATTGGTTCTATAGCATTTTTCGCGTATTTGACGCAATGAATGAAGGTCCTCTGTATCAAGAATCCGAACGGCGTTGGGCACACATTCGGCTACGCGCCATCCAAACTGTTCCTCGGTTAAAAAACGGTCGAACAATACAATACTAGGGTCCAATATTTTTACAAAATCATCAAAACTGGAATCGTTCAGCTTAATATGATCCATTTTAATTCCCAAGGCTTTCAAATCAGAGGAATATTGGCTTTTTGCCGCCGTACTAACGAAGGTGATTTTATAATTCTGGGTTCGAAAGAAATCGATCAATTGCAACATTCGGCCGCCGGCTGCGGTGGTACTGGGCTCAGGCCAAACCAAACCGATAATCAATAAGGTATTGGATTTGGTCCCCATTTTGTTAGATTACATTCTTTCGGCAAACATACGTGAAATGGTGGATCGTAATTTACGTTCATAATCCTCCTCTAACCATTCCTTATAATTCTTGGTATTGTTCATAATGCAATAGGAATACAAACGAACGCGGTAGGCGATTTCCTCTTTCAAGGACTTGGCCAAAATACGGGCATCAAAGACATCGTCGGAATTTTCAACACAGATTTGTGCATGTTGTTTAATGCTGTTTTCCAAAACGGTCTTAGATTTAAGGCCTTGTGCGAAAATCTTCTTGTACTCGGCCTTTACATCAAACTCTATATTATCTGATTTCGAGAACTTAGCCCTCAAATCCGCTGGCATTTCATAGACGAACTCGCGCTCAATCTCTTCATCATTTTTAATGTTTTCAAGATAAAAGTCCGGAAAATGAAAAATCTCTTGCCAGTCAACCGGCGCATCCCACATACCAAAACGAGCAACATTATTCCCTAGGTCAACTACCGTGAATTCGTCTTTTCCGGGTAAAATCCGTGAACCGCGACCTATCATCTGAAAATAAAGGGTCAAAGATCGTGTAGCCCGGTTCAACATTATTGTCTCAACAGTAGGTTCATCAAAACCTGTTGTCAAAATACTGACTGAAGTAAGAATAGCATCGGGCGTTTCCGCAAACCAATTTAAAATTTCCTTACGTTCAGAAGCACTGTTCTTATTATCCAGATGACGAATAGGGAGTCCAGCCTTTTTGAAAGTCTCATATACATAAATTGAGGTATTGATACCATTATTGAAAATGAGGGTCTTTTTTCCCTTGGAAATTTCGTTATACGCAGTCAGCAGTTTGCCCAGCATACTCTGATTCCCATACAACTCATCTGATGATTTAACGGTATAATCGCCATTAATACCCAATTTTAAGCTTTGCAGACTTACGTCGTAATTGTACATATTCGCTTTGGACAGGAACCGCTTTTTTATCAATGATGCAATAGACTTGCCCACAATCAATTTCTGATAATTATCCTTCATCGGAAGCTTAATGTTGGAGCTTAATGGTGTTGCTGTCACCCCTAGGATTACCGCTTTTTCGAAATATTTAAAAAGCTTGCGGAATGAGTTGTAATGGGCTTCATCAATGATTACGAGACCAATATTATTTATTTCAACCTTTTCTTCCTGTAACCTATTGTTCAAGGTCTCGACCATGGCGACAAAGCACATATACTCGTCCTGATCTTTAAGTTCCTTGACCTCACTATTGATGATTTTATTCTTGACCCCAAATCCATCGAGCATTTTCGAAGTTTGTAAACTTAATTCGATACGATGTGTAAGTACAACAACCTTCTTATTGGTCTGGGAAATGTATCGTTTGGCTATTTCGGAAAATACAACAGTCTTACCTCCTCCTGTGGGCAATTGATACAGGAGATTGACATTACTTGGGGATTCCTCTAGATAATTGAAGATTTTATTGAGGTCCTCTAGTTGATAATCGTAAAGTGTCTTTTCCGATGTATTATTTTGTATTTCCAAACAGGATTATTTGCAATTTTCTACAATTCATTTTGTTAATGTCCTTCGTAAGGGGACAATTTTGCAAAATTAACAGAAATAATACCTAGCACGAAATTTAAGGGAAGAAATACTTAAAAAATATGAACAATAGCTTAAAGTTGAAGCCTAAGATATTCCCTAAACTAAGTGTTTCCGTAGTAGGCCAGGATTTCTCCTAGCTACGTACTTTCGGATAGACGATTATCATAACGTATAAAATTCAATACCCTTTGGTTTTTGATACCAAATTCAGGAGTTCTTGTCCATTTTCAAGACGTCTGTAATTTTCCAATATCTGGGGTACAACAGAATCCGTATCGGAAACGCTAGCGTAATGAGGGGTCATATGCACCTTAGGATGTTCCCAAAAAGGATGTTCGGTTGACAAAGGTTCTTGATGGTATACATCTAAACTAGCCCCTGAAAGATGTTCGTTATCCAACATTTCCAAAAGTTCTTTATCGACTAAATGACCACCTCGGGCCACGT
>JAHHKH010000045.1 GCA_018679695.1 Maribacter sp. | reverse complement strand
GTTAAAGGTTTGGGTTAGCCCTTCACGTGGAATAAGTCCTTCAATATCAAGGAATGCTTCTGCCACTAAATCTTCCCCATAGAATATTGCTGGCTGTGGCTGTGCTACCGTGCCCAATTTTTCAAATTGTAACTCGTCTATCCAAAAGGAATAGCCATCACCATTCTCAGGGCCTTCAGAATACCAGAATAGTCCTTTTTCCACAGTTAGTTTAAAAGGATCAGGGATAGGGATAACATATTTAGCCCATCCGGTACTTATTCGCAGATTTTGTTTGGTAACAAGATATTTATTTTCTCCAAAATCATTTCCAAAGCCTATTTCATTGATTGTCGCTGCCTTGGTTGCTTTAGCCCAAAAGGTGAGCGCATCATAACCAGACAGGTCTCGACCGCCCATATCAGGAAAAATAGCCCCTGCAAAAGAACCAGTGGGATCTCCGAAGTTTGGAATATCAAATCTCATGGATGCCGTTCCTTGATATTTTACTTCATCATCTACAGAGAACGCATCTAGTTTTGAACCACCAAAAGGTAAGTATTCCAGTCCTCCACTAAAGCCATCTATAAATATCTCTGGGTTATTTGGAAAAGTGGCAAACTCAACCTCATCTGAAACTTCCCGTTCACAACTTGCGTTGATAACAACTATGAGTCCTAAAAGAAGCGTGAATTTTAAATAATTATTTTTTAAGTTTTTCATTTTTCTATTTTTTATTTCCCAATATTGATATGTACGTACGTTCTAATTTCCCATTCATTTCCATTCCCAAAACCTACGGGGCTGATCAGAGGAGCCTCAGCAAATTCAAGGGCATCGTTTGGAAGATATCTGGGCGAAAATTCATTCATTGTACGCCATGTACCTCTTATGCCCACTTGTGTGCTGGGCAAAATAAACCAATCTGGTTTGCCTAATGTTGTTGATATATCGAGCATTAGCTGAACGGGATAGGTAAGGTTAAAATCGCGATGATAATCAAAAGGGCCCCAATCATTTATTTTCCAGGCATGCTGTACTTTAATATTTTTGTAGAGCATTCTGACATCCCCTCCAAAGCGTTCGATAACTCTCTCGGCACTACCATTGGCCTGGGCATTCCCAAAGTACAAGTTAGCAACCAAGCCAAAATCAGAACCCATTTTAGACACGATCCTCGCATGGGTTTCCCAAAGATCCTTGGCAGGAACTGAATTAGGAAAGGCGAATAACGTACGATTCCCTAAAAATCCGATCGCCGCATCCATGGTAGTTGGCTGGTGCCTAAAAACAAAGCCGGCACTAATTGCCAAAGGAGCATCCTCAGCTCTATCATTATCCCATTCATACATCCACGTACCTGGCGTTGGATCCCAGGTAAGAAGTAGTTCTCCTGCGACGGTTTCCCTATTTGCTCTTACAACAAAGGGATCATCCAAAATGTTTCTAAGCCTTCCCGGACCCTGGACATCATTAGGCATAGGGCCTACTATAGGCTTTTGCCACAAAAAGTTAGGTGCTATTTGAACATTTCCTATCGTGTAGGTAAAACCTGTTAGGAAATTGGTTTGGTTACCACTCCCGCTGTCCTTTAATTTCCATCCGGTAAAAGTCTTGGTATAGTCACCACCTCCCTGGGCTACCAATCCCATGGCTGCACCTTGGGCATACCAATTGAATTTGCCGCCAGAATAGGTAATTTTTGCCTTAGCACCCCAGTTATCCTCATTATTGACCTGATCTGTATAAATGATGTACTTATTTTCTGTACCCGGGTTATTCGGATCATAATTTGGATTGTCCTCTGTAAGTTGGAATTCCCTGTCATTTAATGGCTGACCACCCCAAATACCACCTACTTCTATACCCACGTTTCCAAATTCCCTTTCAATATGAAGTGTAGCTCGTCTGGTTCGCGGCATGGGAACCGCTAAAGAGGATACAATGGTGCCAAAATCATCGACATCCTCATGGAAGATACCGGTTACCTCGTATTTCCCTATCTTTCTATGATATTTTATTAGTAAGGCCGGGTTGGCACCCCACCAAAGTTGTGGGCCAAAAGCAGCTTTCAAACCATCAAGAGTTCCCTTGCCATCAAATTCAAAACCGCTGATCTCCCCATTATAAATATCGAGGTTTGGACCATAATTTGCCTCTGGGTACAGACCAAAGAAATCTCCTTCGTAACCCCAATGGTAATGTCCGGTTCTGTAAAACCCTCTTAGGTCAAAATTTTTCGCGTTCCAATCAAAAGAGGCATTATACACTTGAACTCGAGTTACATCTGTAAGGTCCAAAACCCCTTCAGGAGTATTTACAGCAACTGTACGGCCTCTGTTTTCATAAAAGATCTCATCAATAGGATTCGTAGCAACATTTCCAAGAACGTTAAAGTTTACATTGGCCCTCATATTGGAAGCAGGCTCACCTTCGAACCCTATAAAATAGGACTGCATATGGTCAAAACCTAGTTCACTTGGATAGGTAACTTCATCAGGATCGGCTGTTTCTGGCGTGGTTATAAGATTACCCCCTGTATTGAAGGTTGTGAACCTTGCCTCCATTCTACTGACTCGTAGTTTGCTGCTTTGTTCTCCGGCTAATGCTGCTTTATCTCCACGTGCCTTCAAAACAGCATCCATCAGTTGAATATTATCGAAATGATTTTTAAGGAACTCTGGTGTAACGCCTTCCGCGTATGGGTTTAATTGATGGGCTTCTTTTAAGGCATAATACGCTGCCCTAGGATATAACTCATAAAGACCCCTTGGATTTGTTTGGCCTTTTGCACAGATACCGAACCATTCCTCATTCATATTATTCTCACCCGGGGCCAAATCAATGGCGTACCCACCATTTGCCCAAGAAGCGTTGTTATCATGTACATCGGCATTTTTTCTATCATCGAAACCAAACTTCCACCAACCATCACTGAATTGGAACGTAAATCCTCCAATAGAATTTCCTGTTTTACCCATTCCAGCGGCATTTTCATAAATCTCTCTCCAGTTACCCACCATATAATAAGCTTGTGCTTTCTGGTCTTCAGCATTCTTGATTGCATTGAAGGCATCGGCCCCGAACTCGGTAAACATGAGCGGCTTGTTAAGTTTCTCCTTTACAACTTCAAACATATCACCAAAAGAGAGTCCACGATAGGTATTGGTTCCGTAGATGTCTATATCTTTACACTCTTCCGCTACAATATCTATGAATAATACATCCCCATTACAGATTGCCACAGGGTGGGAAGTATCCATGCTCTTCATCAACTTGGCGGCATCGTTCATAAGGCGATACATAGGCCTACCACGTTCTTCTCCAATAAATTTCTTTTCGTCTTCATCATCCGGAAAATCTTCGGTCTCAGCACCCTGCCAGAAAAGTCCGTAGTTATTTTCATTTCCCAGTAAGTACAGCAGTAAACCCGGGGTGTCCTTATAGTCGCGCACCAGACTTTCAACTTCAGACATTAAAAACTCTGCAGTTTTGGGATCGTCATAAATAGTTACGGGAGTCCATACACCATCCAATGTCAGTCCGTAGCGACCAAAAGAATGATTCAGCATCGTATAAATGCCGTAGTTTTCGTAGATATACTTTATCCATCTTGCAGGCACACCGGTATACTGACGTATCACATTGACATTCATGTTCTTTAGTAATGACATTTCTGTATCGAGACCGGCTTTAATGATGTCGTCCGACTTTTTCCAGAATGCAGCATCAACGGTATTGGTTCCTATTGGAATGTAGTCCCAGTTCATTCCATTAATCATGAAATCCTCGCCATTGACGACCAATTTCATTCCATTTTCATTAGTTACAACTTCCACCTTGTCGGTCTGGGCCAAAGCAAATGTTGTAATTAATAGAAAGGTCAGTTTGAGTAGTATTTTTTGAAGTGTGTACATATGACATTTTTTAATTCTTTAAAAATATCCCCATATAATGTGATATCCATAAAAATCACCTCAATAAAAAATATACATTATAAAAAAAGTGCCTCTAATTTATCAATTTAATTTAGTGAAGAGCTAAGAATGCCCATTTTACCGCTATTAGGTTCAAATGTTAAAATACCTATTTCAACGTATTCAGAGAAGAATGAATTGCTTTTGTATAGGTGATGTTGTGGTTTTATTGCCTTTTGTTGTAGGCCTAAAGGTTAAGGATGTATTCGACAAGGCTGTTTTCGTGGGGAAGCGCCATTTTTTTGCGTAGGCGATAGCGTTTTACTTCAACGCTACGGACCGAAATATTAAGGAGAGGGGCAATTTCCTTTGAAGATAAATTCAATCTAAGATAAGCACATAATCTAAGGTCGTTGGGTGTTAAATCGGGATGTTGTATTCTTATATTCTTTAAAAAGTCTTTGTCGGCGTTGTTGAATGCCTCTTCAAAGAATTTCCAGTCATCACTATTATTGATATTTCGGTTGATTGTTTTTATGACCGTTTTAATCTTGGGGGAACTATTTACTTGCTTTAATTGCTCCTTAATGATATTCAAGAATTCATTCTTTTTTATTAGGCTCATAGTAGTGGCGGCAAGTTCTTTACCCTTACTTTTATTTTCCTTTACTAATTGCTCATTTTTTATATTGATGATTTCCTTTTCATTTTGCAATTGGGCCAGTGCCAACTCCTGTTTATTTTTCTCTATTAGCTTTTGGCGTTGTTTTTTATAATACTGCTTATTTGCATTGTGGATAAAAAATGCAAAAAATAACAGTCCTATACCATACATTAAAATCATCAGATTTGATATATACCAAGGCCTGGCTATTTTAAATGAATAGGACGACGTATTATTTGATTTGGCATCCCCGATTTTTGCCCTTACATTGAATGTATACTCCCCAAAAGGTAGATTTTCAAAGGAAGCCGTTGCATTCTCGGACCAATTACTCCAATTATCGTAAATGCCTTTAAGTTGGTATTGATAGTTGGTACTCACCAGTTTATTGAACTCCGGGACATAATATGAGATTTCAATGTTATTTTCATCACTTCTAAAATCACCTTGAATTTGCTTATTTTGCCAGCTTAAATCCATTATGTTCGTGCCATTCCTAACATTACCTATGTGAACTTCAAATTCTTCGATATTCAGTTCATTGATGTTGACCGTAAGATAACCTGCTGTTGTTCCGATCAAATAGGTGCCTTCATCATCAAACCTAGTAATGTTCTCGTATCCCAAGATACCATTTCGTTTGTCCTTTGTTAATGGTAAACGATTTATTCTCGGCGTATTTGATAACCTTGAAGGCGAAACATAGCTGATGTTATCTTTTGTGAATACCCATAGCATATTCTCATCCTCATCGGTTATCAATTTTCCTGATTCATATTCATTTTCAGAATAAACGGTACTCAATAAGCTATCTTTGATAAATTCCTGAATGGCAGGATTGTATTTGTAAATTCCTTTTTTATAAGAGTACAACAGATCGCCATTGAACTTAATGATGCCCGAATTCGCACCTTTTATCAACGTATCAATTGATACATTTTCGACCTTCTTGAAAACACTATCCACCTCCAATTTAAAAACCCCATTATATTCATGGTTCACAAAAATATAGTTCCCAAGCGTTTCAAAATACCTGGATGAATTGTTGAAACCATGGATCTTATTCCTAAGTTTCCACCCATCGTTCGATTTTTCCAGAACATATAAACCATCGTAATTACCCTGTAGTAAATAATTTGGATAATTACTTATACTACCAAAATTCCATGTACCCTGAACATTCGATATAGTTTTTACCTGGTCGCCATTGACAATGAACGTACCTGAATTATGGCCACAGAATAATTTACCATCATATTCTTTTAGTGACCAGACTTGGCCTTCGGTGCCCTTGATAAACCTAAAATCTTCCCCTTCGTTATAATTTTTGTAATAAAGACCTTGATTTGTTCCCAAGTATAAAATGCCGTCATGCACTGCCGATGCATAAACACTGCCAACAAGACCTTTTCCATCATTGAATACCTTGTAAGGGGCGTTAGTGTTCAAGTAGCTTATACCGTTGTCAAGTCCTAACCATATATTATTTTCCCTATCTTCAAAGAGCGATAAAACGGTATTGTTCAATAGTCCATTATTCTGATCGACCTTAGAAATAAGGTCGCCCTGTCCATTAAGATAGATCAAACCATTGGATATGGTACCCAAAACGAAATTATTGTTCTTTAAACGAATACCATTATAAAAACTTACAGTTGATAAAAAGTCATTCGAACTAACTTTTGATCGTACTAAGGAATTGTTTATCGAACTGAAAAAACCGTTGTTTTGTGTGAGGAGCAAAAGTTCATTACCGTTTTGGAAGATATTGATAACCTGGTCGTTTTTGACCACATCATCATCAAAGACCAATTTTTCCCTGCCATTGTCTACCAAATAAACTCCCTCTCCATTTTTATGGAAATAGATGCTTTTACCTATCTTGAACATTTTGGTAATGGTACTATCGGCACCAATAGTGTTAACTTCCCCGCTGTTAATATTATAGATGTAAATTCGTTTTAATGATTGAAAAACCAAGTACTCATCGACACTGAAAATATTCCAAAATTCCTCATCCGTTAATAGTTCAATACCCATTTGTTCTGATAGGGAGGTATATTCCAAAATGCCAAGCTTGTTCTTCTGCCAAAAACCAAATTCCATAAAGCAACCAGAATAAATTCGATTGCCAACGGCATGAACAGATCTCATTATGGTTTCATTCGGAGAGTGGTAAAGATTCCATTTTGCACCGTTGAATTCCAATAATCCCTTACTGTTGGCAACGTAAATCAGTTTATCTGCTGATTGTGATATAGCCCAGTTTTGATTTTCACCTTGATATTCCTGAGAACGGAAGTTCTGGATTGGCGGAATTTCTTGGGACATAATCCCAAAAGTTATCATGAAAAAAATACAATACAAGTATTTTAAATGCAAAGTGGCCACAGTTTTTTGCAAGTAATATAAAACCTTTTTCTACAGAATTCCAAAAACAATGGTGATTCAATTATTGAAGGTTAATCATCTAGAAAAGGAAAAGCTAGGAAAATCACCAACAAACGAACAGCGCCAGGTACTAAGATCTGGATGGGGATAGGGCTGACCTAAAACAATAGCAATTTTTGGAACTGCAAATATACTAGAGGAGTTTGCCATCTCTTATGACTTTTATCATACTTTCAAGAGGTATATCTGAGTATTTTTAGTAAGGAATTTAAAATCGTCGGACATGAAAAGAGGAACTCCCATCTCAGCAATAATGACTAAAAACGTCATTACCTTGAAGACAACCGATAATCTTGAAACAGCGGAGACTTTATTTAAAAAACATCATATAAGACACATTCCGGTTTGTTCAGGAAAAAAAATCATCGGGATGTTGAGCTACACTGATTTATTGCGGATTAGTTTTGCCGATGCCGTGTATGAAGATGAGGAATCGGTAGATACCATGGTTTACAATATGTTCACCATAGAACAGGTCATGGCTAAAAATCTGATCAGCGTTTCCCCGACAACCTTTATCAAAGATGTAGCCGAAATACTTTCAAAGAAAGAATTCCATGCGCTACCTGTCGTCGAGAAAGGCAAACTTGTCGGCATGGTAACCACTACTGACTTGATTAATTTTTTGATCCAACAATATGAGGATTGAATCCATTGTCCGAAGATTTTGGGTTATTATAGGGCCGTTATTCTTCTTCTGAGGTATCGGCCTTCTTATTTTCGGCAATTTCATCGACCTCTTTATCTAAATTGTGCTGCATCACATTCAGCTTTTTCAACTTGGATTTCCAAGTCTCCAAGGCTTCCTTATGGCTATTCACTTTTTTTACCACATCTTTAACCAGGGGGTTGTCTTCTGACGCATCAGAGAAAAACAAGAGATTATTCTCTAACTGTCTGATCTCATTCTTGCTTTCATCGATTTTTTTGCGAATAAAGGAACGCTCATTGAAAATGGCCCTTTCATTATCGGCCCTTGCCAGTTGTTGGATTTTATTCCCGTATTTCAAAAGTTCCGATTCTTGTCTGCTGACATCCAATTTCCTGAATATAGCGTCCAATATTTTATTGAACTTTTGGTTGATGTTTTTCTTATTGAAAGGTACCCGACCATATGTTTTCCACTCTTCAACAAATGCTTTTATTGTAGTGAGATCTTTATCCCTATTATCGGATAACTCAAAGGCCTTTAATCGCTCAAGGCAAGCTTTCTTTTTTTCAAAATTCTCTGACTCGTCTTTATAAGCCTCATTTTTCAAGGCATGCAATCGGTCAAAATAATGATTACATGCATCTTTGAATTCCTTCCAGATTTTATCGGAATACTTTCTGGGTACATGTCCTATTTTTTTCCATTCATTTTGAATCCGTTTCATTTCTGGAGTAGTTGAATCCCAATCCGCACTATCTTTTAATGAAATAGCTAAGTTTAGCAACTCTCGTTTTTTCTCTAGATTCTCTTGTTGATCCTTTTTAAGGTTTTTGTAGTATGCATTTTTGTTCCTATTAAAATTGCGAACAGCCTCCTTGAAACCGGCCCATGTCTGCTCATTGAATTTTTGCGGTACTTTACCTGCCTTAAAAAATGCATCGCGCTGTTCCTCGATCTGTTTTATTTGCTGTTGAAGCGCCCTATGATTATCTGCCACATTGGACGAGATAGCTTTGATAGCTTCGATAATCTCGTTTTTCTTTACAAGGTTTTGTTCATAAATCTTATCCAAATCCTTATAATATTCTTGTCTTCGGTGATGCAAGGCCTTGGTAGCATTGCTAAAACGCTCCCAGATTTCTTCCCTATGCTCCTTATCTACAGGTCCAATATCCTCTTTCCAAATTTTATGCAAAGACTGTAATTCACGAAAAGCCTTATTCAGATCCTCTTCTTTGTCCAATGCTTCAGCACGTTCTACCAGCTTTAGTTTTTCTTCAAGATTATGTTTAAAATCAAGGTCGCGAAGTTCCCTGTTTATATGAAGAAAATCATAGAATATTTCAATGTGATGGTGGTACGTACGCCAAACATCATTGTAATTGTTTCTTGGTACTGGTCCGGCATTACGCCATCTTTCCTGGACCTCTTTGAAATGTTTATAAGTCGTGTTGATGTCTTCCTCAACATTGATCAGACTTTTTAGCTCATCGATGATCGCCAGACGGTTTGCTAAATTCTCTTTAAGACTATTTTCGAGATTTTTATAATACTGATTTCTCTTTTCGCGGTATTCTGAATATACTTCGTTGAATTGTCTTTTGGTCACCGAGTTGTACCTAAAATCAATCTCATTGCCACCGTGGCTTACAAAGTCCTCTTTTTTATGCTCTATGAATTCCTGGAATTTAAGATCAAATTCATGCTTGATGCCGTCAACATGTTTTTTGATTGCCTGCACTCTTTCGTTTTTGACCAATCTTTGAAGTTCACCTACCAAATTTTCCATTGACATGGCATGGTAGTCTAAAATAGGTATGTGGTGTCTGCGATGATTGTCCTTGTCTTCGGCATCTTCGGCGTTTGATTCGTCAATCTCTGTTAGGACTTCTTCCTCTTCTTCTACTTCTTTAGCTTTATCGGAAACTTTTTCAGCTGTAGTTTCGTTTGCTTCCTTCTTAGATTCGCCATCTTCCGCTTTAGAGGTATTTTCTGCTTTTACATCCGACTGCTCTTTTTCAGGGTTTTTCTCCGATTCTTCCTGAAGGCTATCGGTAGTTCCTGAATTATTTTCCTCACCTACAGGTTCCTGTAGTTCTTGGTCTTTCTCTTCTTGCATTATAATTCAAATTAGTTATGCGTAAGATTGCTATTGTAAGATACTAACAACATAAGGAATACCAAAACTAATACAACCTCTTTTTTTTTGGATGGTTATTATGAATTCCAGATTCTCCAAGACTTTTCGGCCTGTAGCTCAAGCATGCGAAGACCATTACTGATCGTTGCCCCTTGTTTTTCGCCTTTTTGCAAAAAAATCGTCTTTTCGGGATTGTAAATCAAATCGAAGAGTACATGCTTCGCAGAGAGCATTTCATAGGGAATATCGGGTTTACCTTCTATATTCGGGTAGGTTCCTAGTGGGGTAGAATTCACTATAATGGTATGTTTTTTCAGTATTTTTTCATTAAGGTCAACATAAGCTAATTGCTTTTTGCCAGGATTTCTGGAAACATGTTTGTATTTGATCCCCAATTCCCCGAACACAAAGGCAACTGCTTTTGAAGCCCCACCGGTACCTAAAATCAGGGCTTTCTTGTGGTGGGTTTTTAAAAATGGTTTTATTGATTTTTTAAAGCCATAAATATCTGTGTTATAACCCTTAAGTCCTTTTTTAGTGAATTTAACGGTATTCACGGCTCCAATTTTTCTTGCTTTCGGATTTAATTCACTCAAATAAGGAATTACCGCTTCTTTGTAGGGTATGGTTATATTCAGTCCTTTTAGGTCCTTGTTAGTTAAAAGAAGGTTTTGAAGGTCCTCAATCCTGGCAATATCAAAGTTCTCGTAGGAATGATCATTTAATCCCAAGTCTTTGAATTTTTCGGTAAAATATGCCTTGGAAAAAGAGTAAGAAATATTCTTGCCCACCAACCCGAACCTATTTTTTTCTGTATTCCCCATACCACTCCAATCCTAATAAAATGAATACTCCCAAGATTACAAAGAAAATAGCCCACCAAGTTTCCGGATTACCAAAATCCGGAAAATACCTTTCGTAATTAAGGATAATTTCTTTTCCGTTTGAATCCAAAGAAACCTGTCCTGACGCATCGGTCTTGAAAATTGTTCGTTTCCAGGGCCATACGACACCTAAAGAACCTGTTATAAATCCAATAATAACCGCGGTAGTAATAAATTTAAAATGTTTTAGAACATAAGTCAATATATGCGATAGGGTCACTAGACCCGTTGCCGAACCAAAAGTGAAAACAGCAAGGATTTTTAAAGTATTCAGCCGCTCATTATTTTTTACAAAACTCAGATCACCACGTAATAATTCAGCGAAAGTATCATATAGGGCATTTACCGAATCAACCAAAAGCAGCACATAATTTCCAAGTAGGATAAGTATGAAGGATCCTGAAAGTCCGGGAAGTGTCATTCCAGAGACGCTGATAATACCACAGATAAAAATAAACCACAGATTATCATTTTCCTTTGCAGGATTTAAAAAACTTATCGAGATACCTACAACAAAACCTAGGATTCCCGCAGTTACCGTCCGTTTATTCCAGTGTTTAAAGTCTTTTGAGATATAATAAATAGATCCCAAAATCATACCAAAAAAGGAGGCCCAAACAAAAAGTTCCTTACGCTCCAAAAAGTAATCGAGCAGCTTGGAAACACTAAAATAACTGACCAGCATCCCAAATATCAGGAGTGTTAAAAACTGCCCATTTACATAACGGTAGAAGATTTCAAATCTACCGTTAAACAATAGCTTCAACGCTTTTAAATTTATTTTTTGAAGTGAATAGATGAACTCCTCGTAAAAACCGCCGACAAATGCCACTATGCCGCCAGAAACCCCAGGAACCTTATTGGCCGCACCCATAGCGAGCCCTTTTAGGACCAAAAACAATTTATCCATAAATGTTCTAGGCTGGTACATGCAGTTCAATGACTATTTTTTCGAGGCTACTTTTTCAAGTATAAAAATAAGGGAAAAACCAATGATCGCGGAGATAATGGCAAACAATAATTGTGACTCTCCATCAAAGTTAAAGGGAGACACATTCTGTTCTTTTAAAGGAATAATCCTTTCTCCTATGGTCTTGCTTTCCAATACCAATTTCCAAGGCCATATTTTATTCAATGAACCAAGAATGAATCCTGTTAAAAGTGCCAAAGTGAGGTTTTTATAATGGCTGAACATCCATTTTAATAATTTGGCAAAACTGAGAAGGCCAAAAATTGCACCTAAGGCCACTGTAATAATAATTTGAATGTTCCTTTCATGAACCGCATCTAAAATGGTTTTATATGATCCTAACAAGACCAAGATAAAAGCACCCGAGATACCGGGTAATATCATTGCACAAACCGCTAAAGCTCCTGAGATAAATAGATAGGGTAAACCTGTCGAATTTTCAGAGGCTGGCAAGGTCGTTATGAAGTATGCGATGGCAGCGCCAAGGATAAGGATAATGATTGTACCCATATTCCATTTGCCTATCTCCTTACCGACAAAAAATATGCTTGCAGCTACCAATCCGAAAAAGAAGGACCAAAGTAGAACAGGTTCGTTCTCGAGTAACCAGCTTACTACTGTTGCGAGTGAAAAAAGACTGGTAAAAATCCCCAGGAATAAGGCGACCAGAAAATTTCCATTCAATTTTTTCCAAAAGGCAGTGAATCCATCTTTTTTCCAAGTTTTAATTAAGGAAGGGTGTATATTATTAATACTGGTTATCAGTTCCTCGTAAATACCTGAGATAAATGCTATTGTACCTCCAGAAACCCCAGGAACCACATCAGCCGCGCCCATGGCTACTCCTTTTAGGGTAATAAGAATATACTGGAGTAAATTTCGATCTTCCATAAACAAAAAAGCAAAAGTAGTTTATTTATCAAGAAGCTCGCTTGTTGATTGCGATTATGTTCTGGGCCCATTCTGTGTCGAAGTACTGTGGAAATTCTTTCTGGAACAAATGAACTTTATTAGAATTATTCTTTAGGGCGTCTATTAAACGTATTCGTGCATTTATCCTATCGTTTGTCAACAAATAAAAACCTGCGGTCTTATACAATATTTCAGCGCTTTCAGGGTAGAATTCCCGACCTTGGGTCAAAATATGTAGACCAGAAACGTAGTCCTCATTTTCTTTGGCAACATCTGCCCAGCACAGCCAAGTGTCCAATTCATAGTTGCCTAAATCCACAGCTTGCTTAAAGGAAAAATCGGCCTGATCAAAGTTCTTTAGAGCTGCATTTATACGTGCACTTTTCTTCCAATATGTAGGATTCTCACCGTCAATATTCAAGGCTTTATTTATATAATATAATGCCTTATCATAATTCTCTTTGTTGAAATAGAAATCTGTGATGGCCAACCATCCTTTATCCAATAAAGGATCTTCATGTACCGTTTGATAGTAATAATATTTCGCCATTTCATCATTACACAACCGCTCATAACATTTTCCGATTCTTAGATATGCGTGCGATGTAGGGTCTTGTATCTTTATTGTAGTTTCATAGCTCTCAATAGCCTCACTGAATTTACCCAACTTCTCGAGGACTTTGCCTTTTTCAAAATAGGCCCCGGTAAAGGAGTCATCGGAAATAATGGCAAAATCAAATGCCGTCAATGCCTCATTGAACATTCTTTTAGAAAAGTACTGTTTGCCCAATTGATGCCATGCAACTTCACAGTACGGGTTACGGTCTAAATAATCGTTGAGATATAAAATGGCACCTTCAAAATCTTCTAAAAATTCAAAACAATAAATGACGTTGTATAGCGATGAATAGTCATGTTCATCGTAACTCACACATTTCATAAAACTTTCCTTGGCGAGTTTAAAGTCATCCATAAATAAATATTCCATACCTAGTAATGAGTGAATATCATAACTATCCTTGGAAAGTTCCAATGCCTTATTCAGAAGTGTGACGGCCGCTTCATGATTATCCTTTTTTGAATAGATGTTAGCTCTTTGAATATAAACCTCTTCATTACTACTATCAAGTAATTGAAGTTTGTCCAAGAGTTGCTCTGCCTTTTCGAGATTATTCTCGAATACCAGCACTTCAACATTCAAAAGTTTCAGTTCAATCGAATCGGGATGTTGCTTTAAGCTTATCTTAATGGCCTTTTTGGCCAAAGCTATTTTACCGTGATTTAGGTAGTGGTGAATTATATCTTCAAAATCTTCAGCATCAAAGAAGTAGACATCGTCTGTCTTGAGCATTGATTCAAACTTGGCAATGGGCTGGTTCGGCCTTTCGTTAGCATCTAACGCCATAGGAACTATTTGGTTAAACTATGGAATTAAAAATAGTCTTTTGGTACTACCTTTGACTCCAGACTTGGGCTATATTATTAACAAATTAGTTAACAAATTATTGTTTAATGTTGTTCAATATTTTCAGGATCTCATTACAGCCTTTCTCGATTTCCTCCCGTGAAATGGTTAGGGGCGGTGATATCCGAACCGCCTTTTTTTCAAACAATAGCCAAAAAAGAATAAGGTTTCTTTTAGCAGCTGATAAAATAAGATTGTCTGCCATTTCAGGGCTTTCCATTATCAAGGCAAGCATAAGGCCCTTGCCCCTTATTTCTTTAATATGTTTATGTTTGAGCAAACTTCGAATTAGTTTTTCCTTGGACAATGATTCCTGTATAAGTTCACTTTCGGTGATTTCCCTTAGGGTTGCCAAACAAGCTGATGCTATTACGGGATTGCCTCCGAAAGTGGTAATATGGCCAAGTTCAGGATTTTCCATTAAGGTGGACATCATTTCATTGGATGCGGTAAATGCCCCTACGGGCAGGCCTGATGCCATTCCCTTGCCCATTACCAGAATATCAGGGATACAATTATAATGCTCAAAGGCGAACAAACTTCCTGTTCTCCCAAAGCCGGGCTGAATTTCATCCAAAATCAATAACGCACCGACCTCGAGACAACGTTTTCTAACTTTTTCCAAATAACCATTTTTTGGTTCAATAAAGCCCGCTCCACCTTGGATTGTTTCAAGAACTACAGCAGCGGTGCTTCTGGTTATTTTTTGAATGTCTGGTTCTGAATTAAATTCAATAAAGGAAATATCGGGTATCAGAGGTCTGAACGCACTTTTTCGCTCTTCAAATCCCATAATACTCAAACTGCCCAATGTACTTCCATGGTACGCCTTATTTGCAGAAATTATTTCAGTTCGGCCCGTAAATCTTCGGGCCAATTTCAGTGCCCCTTCTATTGCTTCAGTCCCGGAGTTCACCAAATAAGTGGTTTCCAAGGGTGCTGGAAGGAACGACGCCAATAGCTTAACATATTCCACCGCTGGTTTTTGAATGTATTCGCCATAAACCATGACATGCATGTATTTGTTAAGCTGATCTTTAACGGCCTTGATTACCTTGGGATGACAATGTCCCAAACTACAAGCTGAGACACCAGCCACAAAGTCGAGATGTGCATTTCCGTCGTTATCATATATGTAACTGCCTTTCGCATGTGATACTTGTAAGGCCAAAGGGTGGGGTGTTGTTTGGGTTTGATATTTTAAAAAATCCTCCTTCATGAGATGCACTAATTCGCCTTCTTCCGCATATTCTTTTTCTTAGGGTCAGTAGCTTGGTCGTTCGATCTTGTGATATTGTTCACCGGATCACCCTCATTGGTGCCTCGTTCCTCTTCCTCAGCGTCAATATCAATAGGGTTAGAGATTCCCCTAATTACCGGAAGTATGATATTTTTGTCATCTTCATCAAAGATGTCCTCCTTGGTAAGAATTCGTTCATCACCCCTCCAAATAAAACCCTTTAATTTTCTACTATTAACAGGAAGTTCTGTTTCAGGGTATATGTCGCCATCTGGATTAGTGAAAAAAGTAAGATCCTCGATATCATTGTTAGCCATGGTAATGCGTATGGCACTGCAAATGGTCTTGTCAATACCAATGAGTTCATCATCATCATTGTACATATAGTAAATGACCTCGGTGTTTTTAATTAAGTCAATGATTTTGAGTTGGTTATCCTTGAATTTACCAAATAAATCCTTCCCTTTTGCCTGATTATAGCCTTCCATGCTCACACTGTCCAACGCAATGATAAAGGCATTGTTCAGCACTTTAAGTGAGTCCATTTTTTCCGTCTTCAGGTTCGACTTCAAATGAATGCTATCCCCTGTCATTTGGTTAGGACCATTCCAAAGAATAGGATCTGTGATTAGTTGGGTAAGTCCTATTTTTTGGTTGTAATGAATCGAATCGCATTTGCCACTTAAATCGGTCTTGAAAAATTTAGCATTACGAAATGCCCTAAGAATACGATTATCGGGTTTACCCGTAAGCATTAAGGTGTCCCCATGTATATAAAGTGAGTCTTGTTCCATAAGTCCAATGGAAACGGCCCTTTTAGTGGCAAAAACAGAATCCTTGGCTTTGAATACCTCAGCATAATGTGCTTTTATAATACCATTATTGATTGTATCGGTGACTTTTATATTATTCGTAGCCGAGGCAAATTCCCTGGCTTTATTAAAATAAACGCTATCCCCTTTTATTATGCGATTGTTATAATCGATTCTCGTGTTTTTAATGAAATAACCACTTTCCACTTTGGTATCATAAAAACCCCGTTCACAATATATTTTATAGGTATCCCCAGTAATAGTGGAAGGTCCGTATAGGTACGCATTTTTCGAAGTTTCATAATAATCCAATTGCTTTGAATCTAAAATATAATCCGGGTTAACAATATGCACACTATCCAGGAACTGAAGTTTTTTATTTTTTAAAAAGTACTTGCCTATTTCACTGGTTAAAGTGTTTACAGAATCGACTACTGTCCCATAATCCTGGTAATATGCCTGTTGCTGCTCTCTATTGAATCGTAGGGTATCTGTAGTCAGTGTCATTTGGGACTTACTTGTCAAAACAACATTTTCCCAGGCTTTGGCCAGATTTTCATTGCCGTCATAATCTATTTTACCACTGGTCATTTGAATAGAATCCCCCTGCTGTAAACGAATGTTGCCAACGGCCTTTAATTTGTTTTCTTTTTGGTAATAAATGGCAATGTCACAGAATAGATTGGCTCCTTTGTGTTCAAACTGAACTTGCTTCTCGTCTTTGCTGAATATAGATGCACCGGGATTTTGGGCTTCATCCTTGGTGAAATTACCCCCATACACAATGTTAATTTGTTTTACTTCCACCTCTGTGGAATCTTGTGCGAAAACGGGTAAGGTCAAAAGGAAAACGAGTATGGAACGAAGTATGCTACGCAATGCATTATATTTTGTCCAAAAATAGGATTTTTTAAGGGAGTGAAATAATCATTGGGATAGATTTAGGAATTAGTTTTTTAGCAGCTAACGTGAATAAATAGCGAAAAAATATTTATGTATTTTAGGATAATCTATTAAGTTTATCCAACATGGAGGAAATTAAGAATTACAGACACTCGGTTATTATCGATGTTACTAAAACGGATGCTTATGGGGCACTGGCCCATCATATTCCTGATTGGTGGAGCACTGTTGAAGGGATTTCCGATAAAGAGGGTGCTGATTTCACTGTTTCATTCGGTTCCGATTCCTTCTGGAAATTTAAGGTTATCTCATTGGACAAACCCAATAAGGTAGTATGGGAATGTATCGAATCGCATCAAGATCATCATTTGAAGGGAATCGATGAAGAATGGATCAACACCAAATTATATTGGTCAATTGCCGAAGTGGGAAAGAAGACAAAAATCGAATTCATCCATAATGGACTTTTGACAACTGGTGTTTGTTACGATGTATGTTCCCAAGGATGGGATTTTTACATATTGGATAGTTTAAAGAATTACCTAGAAACCGGAATAGGAAAGCCTTCCGGCAAATAAAAAGGGGTTGCCAAAAAACAACCCCTTTTTCCATTATTTACTTTTAAAAATCCCTGTATGGGGCGCTTAAGAATTGATTAGCCTCTTCTTCGGCGAATTGAGCGGTTTTATTATCCCAATGTAAAGTCTTGTTAGGGAAACGACCTGCGATTACACCTAAAAGGATGGTCTCTGTAAGTCTGGACGCATAAGAAAAAGGAGCAGTGCATTCCCCTCTTCCCAAACATGCCTCTACAAATTGGTGATAATGTTTTGGTCCCTCCGACGCATAATTGCGAATGGGTTCACCTAAATTATTGATTTTTCCAACTTCAGCGATTTCTGCCGATATATCAACATATTCACCATCTACGATTTTCTTGGGTAATTCCATGAAATGAGGGAGTAATAAACGTCCTTTTTCACCTACGAACATGGCACCTTGTTCGGGCAACTCACCCGCACCTGTAGTTTTGGTTTCAAGAGACATTTTATCCTCTATTGACTTCTTCTCATCTTTGGATTTTGATTTGGCCATTTTGCTCTTGTCATTAGGCAACTGAAGGTCTTTATGATCTCTCGGTGCACCCGGCCCATCGTACCATATCCATTTTAAACTTTCTCCTGTGTGTTTCGTACCGGGAAAATCATAGGTAACGATATTATTTTCAGGGAACCCAAAACCTGTGGGTTTACGACAATCATTCTTTATCGTGCGCGGAACATCCAATTCCAAAGCATTATATGGGGTATCGAAAATATGCACCCCCATATCGCCAAGAGTTCCACAGCCATAATCCAATAACTTCCTCCAATTCCCTGGATGATAAATCCCTTTCTTGTAAGGGCGTTCTGCCGAAGTACCCAACCAAAGGTTCCAATCCAACGTTTCAGGTACTGGATCACTACCCTCAGGGGCCGGACCGTCATATCCCCAATTCTTGGGTGACCAGGCATGCACAGTATGTACTTTACCTATAATACCCGATTGAATTAGCAAAGTTGCCAGTTTATAATCGTAAAAAGAGTGTACTTGAATTCCCATTTGGGTAACCAGATTTTTATCTTCAGCTAGTTTTTTCATGGCTCTCGCTTCGGAAACATGATGTGTCAAAGGCTTTTGACAATAAACAGGCTTATTCATGTTCATCGCCATTATCGATGCAGGGGCATGTGTATGGTCTGGTGTTGAAACGACAACGGCATCGATTTCATTTTCCAATTCTTTCAACATTACCCGATAATCTGAATAAGTTTTGGCATTAGGATGCATTTTTTTCGCTGCCGCCAATCTTTCGGTATCGACATCGCAAAGCGCAGTAATATCGACTAATGAGTGTGAGGCAATTGCTTTTAAATCTTCAGCGCCCATACCGCCAACTCCGATATGAGCGGTTCTTAATCGATTATGCGGCCCTATTTTTCCCAAAAGGGAAGGCGCCAATGCCATTCCTAGTATTCCTAAGCTACTTTTCTTTACAAAATCGCGACGATCTTTATTGTGTGTACTCATCATTTACAGTTTATTGCTTTATTTTATTTGATAAATCCTTTATTCTAATATTTCTGAATCTTACGACATCCCCATGTCCCAAGAAACCAATGTGACCTGCTGTTCGTTTGAGTCCAGGATGTTCTTTTTTATCCATGGTGCCGTTTTTACTAGACTCCAAAAAGTCTCCATCAACGATGGTGGTTCCATTCAGGATGATTTTGATTTTAGGACCTTTTACCTGTACTTCTTGTCGGTTCCACTCACCAACCGGATTTAAATAACCGCGTTTAGCCGGAATTATTCCATAAACCGAACCATGATATTGGTAAGGCTTTAGTTCGGTATATTTTTCGGCCGTATTGTCCAAAATCTGTAATTCCTTCCCTACATAAGCAGCATCACCTTCAAGGGGGGCGTGTATTGCCAGACCATTATTTGCGCCAGGTGTCAACTGAAATTCGAATCGCAAGATAAAGTCACTATATTCGTCATTAGTGAAGAGATTTCCGCCACTTCCCCCACCACGGGGGTCAACGACGAGCATTCCATCAAGGGCTTTGTAAGAATCCTTATTTCCAACCCAACCGTTAAGGTCCTTACCATTGAAAAGATCATTGAATCCCGTTTCCTCCTTTATTTGAATTGAACCGCAGGAAGTTATAAAAATTGAAATAAACAAGATCGGCAAATAATATTTACTTTTTGATAGGTTTATATCGGATATTATTAGCATCGGCTTCTAAGATATTATTCCCAAAGGTTTCGTATCCTTCCAATTACCCCTTGTAAAATCAGGGAAATTTTGTGGGGTACCTCCACTTGCAACCGAACGTTCACTCAAAGGGGCGACCGCACTCCAGAAACAACCTTCATATAAATTTTGATCTAATGGAAGTCCATTTTGTAGACATTCTACGATTCGGAACATCATCATGCCATCCATACCACCATGCCCAGTATCTTTGGTAGCTTGATTCAACCTTTTGTAAAGTGGGTGGTCATATTTTTCATAAATAGCAGCCAGCTGGTCCCCTTGTGCCCATGAATGATGATTTTCGGTAGCACCTTCAACTCCGCCTTCAAGTGCTACTCGTGTGGGGAATCCTGCCAATATTCCCTTGGTACCTTGAATTAAATTATGTCTTGAATAGGGGCGAGGACTGGTTTCATCCCATTGCACCATAATCGTGCGGCCCAATGTTGTTTTTAGTATTGATGTATTTAAATCCCCTCCCTTGAAATCCAATTTATTCCATTTGTGATCGGAAGGATAATTTTTTTCTGCATATAATTTTCTGCCAACAGCAGGAGTTGAAAAGGATACTAGACTACTAAAATTGTCTTCTGTGCGGCCAAGATTCATATATTGGGCAACCGGTCCTAATCCGTGTGTGGGGTATAAATTTCCATTTCTTTTTGCATAATGATAGGTTCTCCATGAACCCGTACCACGTTCTTGTTCCTCCATTTGGAATCGAAGTTCATGAATATAAGCGGCCTCGGCATGCAAAGGTTCACCTATAAGCCCTTGCCTACACATATTAAGATACATGAGTTCTTCCCGGGCGTAATTAACATTTTCCATCATCATACAGTGCTTTTGTGTCTGCTCGGAAGTATTTACAATCTCCCACATTTCCTCAAGCGTAACTGCAATTGGGACTTCAACAAAAGCATGAGCTCCTTTTTTCATGGCCTCAATGGCCATAGGTGCATGGTTGTTCCAGTTTGTTGCAATGAAGACCACATCTGGTTTGACCTCATCCAGCATTGTTCTCCATTTATTTTCATCACCAGAATAAGTGGCGATTTTTTTATGTCGTTTACCTCCTCCGATTTTAGTGGCTTCATTGCTCCATTTTTGGGTAAAATCCTCATAAAGGTCACATATGGCAACAACTTCGGTGCCAGGAAGTGAAGCAAAGAATTTCAAGTGTCCTGGTCCTCGGGCACCAACCCCAATAAATGCCGCACGTACAGTTTCTAGTTTTGGAGCTGCGAAATCGCCCATGTATTTGGCATTATAAGGCCGTACAGGAATGTTATATGATGTATGCGCAAAAGTAGGTGCCATTGTAAGTGCAGCACCGGCTAATGATGTTTTACGAATAAAGTTTCTTCTGTTAATGTTTTTCATATCCTACCTTTTTGTGATTATGGCGGAGTAACCTCCACCGCTTGACATATTTATTTCCAATTTGGTATTTTGATTCACTGTTTTCGATATTAGCTTATAATCTTGGGCATTTCTTGACGCATTTATGCCATCCAAATAGGCTTGCATTTCATATTCCCCTTGACCTAGGAATGAAAGGTCTAGTTCAAAGTTGCGTGCCGTCCAATCGGTCATTCCACCAATATACCAATTATCACCTTTTCTCCTTGCCACAACAATGTAATCGGCAACGGCCCCTTCAAGTACAACGGTTTCATTCCATATGGTGGGTATCTGGGTAATGAAATCTACCGTTTCCTGTTCCTCATAATAAATAGATGGTGATTCGCACAGCATTTGTACTGGAGCTTCATATACAACGTACATTGCAACTTGGTGTGCCCTAGTGCCATAGGCCATGGGTCTTGTAAAATGGGCAGCAAAGTTAGGGCCACCAGTTTCATAATCCACTTTGTTTTGGTTAATCATAGCTCCCGGGGTAAAATCCAGGGGACCGGCAGCCATTCTGATGAACGGTATTGTAACGTTATGTTCTGGTGTTATGGCATCACTCCATTTGTTGTTCTCATTACCCTTAACACCTTCATAGTTAATGATATTTGGCCACATGCGTTCAACACCGGCAGGTTTGAATGCCCCATGATAGTCTACCAGAAGTTGATATTTTGCAGCGATTTCCGCTATTTTCTCATAGGATTCAACAACATATTGATCACTGCGCTGCATAAAATCGGTTTTGATTCCCGCAGCACCCCAACTGCTATACAACTGAAGGATTTTTTCAGGATTTTCATAAAGCGGTTTCCAAAGTACCCAAAGAATGATTTCTACATTCTTTGATTTGGCATATTTTATCAATTCCGGGACATCAAGATATTCGTTGTCATCCAAAATTTCCGTTGTTGATTTTGTCCAGCCTTCATCCAGGATTACATACTCAATACCATTTTTTGAGGAAAAATCAATAAAGTATTTGTAGGTATCCATATTTAAACCGGCTTCAAAATCAACACCATAA
The DNA here is from genome assembly GCA_018679695.1 of Maribacter sp. GTDB lineage: Bacteria > Bacteroidota > Bacteroidia > Flavobacteriales > Flavobacteriaceae > Maribacter_A. The sequence goes on along the minus strand of JAHHKH010000045.1, from coordinate 2,931 downwards.
ATATTATTGGCATTATACCAGTCCCAAGCTACTTGACCAGGCTTGATCCATTTTGCGTTGGGAATTTTTGATTTGCCTGAAAGCTGGGTTACCAGATTGCTTTCAACAAAAGTCCGATCATCATTGCTTATTATGAAAACCCGCCATGGGTATGGGCGTTTGCCATTTATCTTTGCGATATAATCTGCTTCCTTAGTAATGATCTGATTGCGGTCCGGGTTGAAATCAACATTGGGAACAGCCTCCAATACATATTTCGGAAAGGTTGAAACCATATCGCCGCTTTCCGATTTTGCCAAAAACATACCCGGGTAGTTAAGTAATTCCGATTCTGTAAAAAGAACCTTGGCATCGTTGGTATCGAACATTACCGGTAGGCTGCAAAATTCATCGGTTTGCATTTCGGATACCTTTTTATGAATATAATTCCTTTCATTATGTGAATAAAATGATTCTTCCTGCGGAAAGAAAGATGAGGTTCCTTCCGGAAAGGTAAGTGCCATTTGCTCGTGAAAGACCTCCTTGGTCTTTGGGCTATTGTCTATAAAGCGATATGCCGCCCCATCATTATACGCTCTAAAAATTAATTGGTAATTCCCTCTAAAGTCTAGTGTAAGTTCGTTATAATGGCTCGTAATATTGGCATCCTTGTTGGGTACTTGCACTACAATATTTTCGGTCTTACTATCAATTCGCTTTCTGCGTAACTTAGGTTGAGCTCCCAATACGTTACCATTTCCCATATCCATTGAAATCGTGGCTTGTTCAATGATTACATTGTTCTCTAAGCGGACACTCCAATTTATAGCATCTGAAAGCACGATGTTCAGGTCAAGTTTTCCGTTTGGCGATTTAACTGATAATTCCTGTGCGGTATTGGTTCCGACTACAAAAAGAAGGAGGAACATGAGCATGTAGCATCTTTTGGTTGGTTTCATAACGGGAATAAGTATTAAGATAACTTGAATTCAACAAGTTACAATAAACCCGATCAAAATTAAAATCATTTCGACGGGATATTTCCATGAGAAATATAATGGCAGAAAAAAGCCCTACATCTAGCGCGATATAGGGCTTTTTTAGAGTAATAGCATATGACTATCTATGAATAGTCTGTGTTCTATCAGGACCTACAGAAACTATTTTAATGGGAACTTCAAGTTCTTTCTCCAAAAAATCAATATAAGCATTCAATTCATTTGGTAGTTCAACTGCTTTGGTCATTTTTGTTAAATCTTGCGACCAACCTTTCATTTCAGTATAGATCGGGGCAACATTTTCAGCTTCGATATTATAGGGTAAATGAGAAATGGTTTTGCCCTTATAGTTATAAGCCGTACAGATTTTCAATTTCTTAAATCCGCTCAACACATCCCCTTTCATCATCATCAATTCAGTCACACCATTTACTTGGACCGCGTATTTCAAAGCTACCAAATCTAACCAGCCACACCGTCTAGGTCTTCCGGTAGTTGCTCCAAATTCATTACCCACACGACCCATGGTTTCCCCGTCTTTATCAAATAATTCGGTGGGAAAGGGTCCGCTTCCCACTCGAGTTGTATATGCTTTGAAAATACCCTTTACTTCACCTATTTGGTTTGGAGCGATACCTAAACCCGTACATGCCCCTGCGGCAGTGGTATTGCTTGAAGTTACATAGGGGTAGGTTCCAAAGTCGATATCCAATAATGAACCTTGGGCACCTTCCGCCAATATTTTTTTGCCTTCTTTTTGGGCTTGATATAAATATTCTTCACTATCAATGAAAGACAGGACTTTTAAGGTATTGATAGAGTCAAAAAATTCTGCTTCCAGTTCTTTAAGATCATATTGTATATCAACATTATAAAATCCGATCATCGCTTCATGCTTATTGGCCAAGGCACGGTATTTTTCTTTCCAATCAGACAGTTCCAAATCACCGATACGCATTCCGTTTCTACCGGTCTTGTCCATATAAGTGGGACCAATTCCCTTGAGTGTAGAACCAATTTTTGCCTTTCCTTTGGCTGTTTCAGATGCGGCATCCAACAATCTATGCGTAGGCAATATCAAATGGGCTTTTCTTGAAATTAATAGTTTGGATTTTATATCGATATCATACTTGTTAAGCGCTTCTAATTCCTTTTTGAATATTACAGGATCAATGACCACGCCATTGCCAACAATATTCATGGAGTTTTTATGGAAAATACCCGATGGTATGGTATGTAATACGTGCTTTATACCATCAAACTCCAAAGTATGCCCTGCATTAGGCCCACCTTGAAAACGCGCTATAATATCATAGTTTTTTGTGAGTACGTCGACGATTTTTCCTTTTCCTTCGTCTCCCCACTGTAGTCCTAACAATAAATCTACTGCCATTTAAATTTGGTTAGTTGTTTGAATTTCCTTTTTTGTTTTTAGTGCCATAAAAATATAGGGAATGGTTATTGATCTTTATGTCAAAAACCTCTTCTATGGTCTTCTTGATTGACTGTATTCGCGGATCACAGAATTCCATTACCTCGCCAGTATCCGTGAGAATGACATGATCATGTTGATGATCAAAATATGATTTCTCATATTGCGCTTGGTTTTTACCGAATTGGTGTTTACGTACCAGTTTGCAGTCCAATAAAAGTTCGATGGTGTTATATAATGTAGCCCGGCTAACCCTATAATTCTTATTTTTCATATTGATATATAAAGACTCTATATCAAAATGATCATCACTTTCATAAATCTCCTGTAATATGGCGTAACGTTCGGGTGTTTTTCTGTGACCTTTTTCTTCTAAAAAGGTGGTGAAGACGTTCTTTACAATTTCCTGGTTCTTGTTAGGAGCCATAACAACAATCACTGCATTATTATGCAAATGTACAGCTAAAATTTAATAAAATTGGCCTTGGTTATTAAAGTCTGGTAACTTTGTCAATACCGTTT
>JAHHKH010000035.1 GCA_018679695.1 Maribacter sp. | reverse complement strand
CATTTATTTGGGCTTTGGAAGTTTCATCGTTTTTATTGGCAATACTGTTTTCTGATATTACTTCATTTCCTTCTGCCAAAAAGTCCCTTACCATTTCGCGCAGCTGCATTGTAATATCATCCCATTCGGCAACATCGAATTTGCTGATTGACACATAGTTTTCATCAAGGAATACTTCCTTAACGAAGGGTAATTGAAACAACTGGGAGGCTAATTTGGAATCTTTGGCCTCATCAATATTCTTGAACTCGAAAGCTGAAGGGACAATACGAATGTTCGAGACGAACTTCATAACTCCAGGGTTAGGGGTTACCTCTGCATAAACCGTAACTGGCACTTTTTTCCCATGGGTGACATCAATAACAACAGGTTCACCAGTATTTAGATATTCAACAAGTTGTTGGGCAACCTCATCTTGAACGTCGGCCCATTCAACAATATCAAAACGCTCTAGACCAATAAAGTTACCCGATATATAAACAGTTTTAATGAATGGAAGGTGAAATAACTGTTGTGCCAAAGGCGAGTTCTTGGCTTCATCTATATTCTTAAACTCGTAATTGTTGGTTTTGGTAATAAAATGATTCGTCTCAAATTTTAAAATTGCTGGGTTTTGGGTTTGTCTGATCCTTATCGAGTACTCTTTCATACAAATTTCTTTTTTGCAAAAATACAAAGTTATTCCAAGTATATTGCAATATAATAATGTTGCGTTTAAGCCGTTATATGTTATGTTTAGTCGATATTAAATAGAAATTCCCAACATCTATATGAAACTTAGGTTCTTGTTAATGTTCACTTTAATTGCTTTTGGCGCTAAGTCAGCAGCACAGGAAGGTGTCCCGGTATATTTTGATTATTTGTCGGATAATTACTATTTGGTACATCCATCCATGGCTGGTATAGGCGAAGGCGGTAAAATTAGGGGTACTATTAGAAAACAGTGGTTTGCTGTAGATGAAGCACCTAACTTGCAAACACTCAATGCACATTTTAGATTAGGGGATAGTCCTAGTGGTGTTGGAGCCATTTTTTTCAATGATGCAAATGGTTATCATTCGCAAACCGGATTGAAATTAACCTATGCCCATCATCTAAAATTAGGAGGGGATGTTCGTTTTTTAAATCAACTTTCTTTTGGTCTTAGTGGAGGTGTACTGCAAAGTAGTTTGGATGAATCGGAATTTCGTTCTGTGATTCCCGATCCCATAATTACTGGAGGTAAGAATAGTGTTAGTTATTTTAATGTAGACTTGGGCATGTCCTATAACCTTATGGAATTCTATGCACACTTCTCGGTATTGAATGCCTTAGGAAGTGGTCGTGACCTATATACGGCAATAGAATTTGATAATCTTCGAAGATACTTATTATCCGCAGGCTATATTTTTGGTAAAAATGAATGGCAGTACGAACCATCGGTATTATTACAATTAACGGAGTTCACAGAGGAGAAAACGATTGATATCAACGGTAAGGTGTATAAAGATGTGGATTTTGGTAGAATCTGGGGTGGCGTTTCCTACCGAAGAAGTTTTGATGGCGCCCAATTCTTAGTGGATGGTTCTTTTGGTGAACAACGTTTGCAATTGATTACACCCATAATCGGGGCTAACATAAATAACTTTATGGTATCCTACAACTATTCCTACCAGATGGGGGATATCCGATTTGATAATGGAGGGTTTCATCAGATTACCTTGGGTTATGATTTTGGTCAATCAGAGCGCAGATATGACTGCTACTGCCCAGCGGCCCAATAATTAAATGGGCCTATCTTTTCCTAAAAGATAGACCCACGACTAAACACCGACTAATCACCGACTAAACTTGTTCAACAACCTGGTAATAGGTGTTTATTCCCACATATAATTTTTCTTCCCAGCTTGTTTTATTATGGCCTTGAGCATGGCGTTTTCCAATTCGCCTTTTGCATTCTCCTTTTGGTTTTTTGCAATAAAGGCTTCGCGTTTGGTATTAAGCTCTTGAATTTCCTTTTGAATTTGTTCACGTTCAACCTTCTTTTCTTGAATGTATTTTTCCAATTGGGTTGTTGATTTATTCTTTAAGGCTGCAGGTAATTGATCTTTTTTGATTTTGGCAATGTCAAAATCCTTGTTTTCATAAGCGTCTACCAAGTCCCATGATGAATTTTGGTAAAGTCTTGAACTCTTACTTACCGCTCGTTTTATGGCAACAGCCTCTTCCATTTCCATTGCATTATCATCCTGTGCTGATTGTAGCTCCATCTTTGATGCTCCCCTTGCTCCATAACCAATATATGTTCTATTTAATTTTGAATTGAGCTTTATGATTATATCGTCATATGGCGTATCAATATGAACTACATGCCTGTTGTGGTTAATCGCCATGTACTCTCCACCTGTCATTATTGCTCCTCTTTTCCAATCAGTATTGATGCCTTGATGATAATCCCCGCAGAAAATTGTGTTCACGATTACATCTTTCTCTTTCGCATTCGTGACGGCATCCCTATAGTCCAATCTACCTTGGGTAAAAGGTTCGTTGCCGGCAATGAATATCATTTTTAGATTATCTGGGTTTTTACCCCAATTCAATTGCTTCAATGATGTGTGGATTACCTGTCCACAATATTCTTCGCCTCCATTGGTAGTCAATGAAAACAGTTTTTCAGAGATTTCATCCAGATCATTACTGAAATCAAGAACTTGTTGAATATACCCTTCACGTGATGATAAATCATCATTTCCATATTGGTAGAGTGCTATTTGTAAATTAGGTCGGGCATCGTTACCACATTTGGCGTGTGTGAATTTGTTTACAATATCCCATAGCTGCGATTTTGCCTGGTTTATCAAGCCGTCCATGCTATTACTTGTATCCAACAATAAGGCAATTTTTACAGTGCTTTTTGATGGTGTTCCACTGTTCCCGCTGTATTTTGCCTGCGCGATAATGGGATTCTTTACGGTGACTTTTGGTGTTATTTCACAACCATACGCTGAATTGATTGTAAGAGCCAATAGACCCATTGCTAAGATTTGATTTAATGTTTTCATTGCTTTTTTTTTTATGATTATAGGCTAAAAGTAGGTCCAAACTTTATTCAAAAAAACAAGGAATGAGTCAAATGGTCCTTTGAATGAGTCAGTGGACCAATTGGTTTCGTAAATGCTGAAATTTCAATGAAATCAATACGCTTTTGGACTTTTGGTCATTTTTTAATGCCGCATAAATCAGCTAAGTTTACGTTGTGTTTAACGAAATATGAACAAGATTTATCACATAGTAATTGTTTTATTAATAGGCAGTTTCACCTGCTTTTCCCAGGTTTCTGGTCAAGATGCCAAAGAGCGGATAAAGGGTTCTGTCAGGGGACAGGAGAATAATGCGCCAATTCCTGGGGTAGAGGTTTCGACCAGTACTGGGGAATATACTTTAACAGATGCTTTAGGGGAGTTTGAGATTTTCGCATCGATCGGTGAAGAACTGGTATTCGAAAGCCCACATTTTGAGACGGTGCGCCATATTGTGAGAAGTATTAAGGATATCGATGTGCAGATAAAGGGTTATCCAAATAGTGATAATGCTGTTAGTGGACGAAGTACAACTTTTAAAACCGAAGTTTCCTTACACTCCATTTATCTTGATTCGGCTAATTCGTATAAAAAAACCGATATCGAAAAAAGTATTGATTTTATTACCAGATCAATCGCCGAGTTGGGTAAAAGAGGTAACAAAAGGGAACTTGCACAATCGTTGACCACCTTAGGGGAAGTCTACCATTACCATAAGCAGTATGATCTTGCAATAACCAGTTTTATAGATGCTCTTGAGGCCCAAAATTCTACAAGAACAACTTTTTTGCTAGGGAAATGCTATGTGCTGAATGGGGATTTTGAAAAAGCTGAAACCACCTTGGAGCCCTTGTTAAAGGTCAAGAAAATGGTGCCGTTTCAAAAAGTTGAATTATACGAATATTTAGGGGAAGCCTTTCTGGGATTGGGGAATATTGAGAAAGCAGTCGCTTATTATGATGAAGGATTGAAAATAGCCGAGAAAAATCAGATTACACCCAAGGTTACCGACCTTAATTCAAAAATAGCCGATGCCTATGCCAAGGATAACAGAAGTATAGAAGCTGAAGGATATTACACCAATTCATTGCAATTGGCCAAACGGCAAGCCCCACAAAGGTCTATCCAGGAAAAGGAGAAGGTAGCCGATTTCTATAATAAAAAGAACAGGTTCGACGAGGAAATTCAATTGCGCAAGGAGAGTTTGGATGAGCTCGAGGATTTATCCCCTGAGGCAAAAGTGTCCAAAGATAATTCGGTCTCTCCTGATTCTATTACCTCACAACGCATAAATTACAAAATTGCCAATGCTTATATAGCCAAGGATGATTACGAAGAAGCCATTCCTTATCTTCAAAGAAGTATCGTTGAGGCCAATAGCGAGGATGACCTTTTAATTCAAAAAGATGCAACGAGAAAACTCTCCGAGGTTTATGAATTTAGAGGGGAATTCGATAAGGCATTGGAGACCTATCAAGCCTATGTAGCCGTAGTTGACACCTTGTACATTCGAAAGGAACAGGAAATTTCGAGGGCTGCTCGGTTTAATCGCGAAATCACGGCAAAACAAAGTCGCATAGCTGGTCTGGAGCAAGAGCGTGAGCTCTCACAGAGTAAATACGATCTGGCAATTACCGGTCAACAATTGGAAGAGGAAAGCAATAAACG
>JAHHKH010000017.1 GCA_018679695.1 Maribacter sp. | reverse complement strand
GATAACAGCAATAAAAAGACGGGAAAACTGAATTTAACAAGGATTGATTTCATGATTGGTAGATTAATCTATTAATTTTGTTTAACAAATATACTTAAAGATTAAACATTTTATTATTGTTTATCAAAACCTTAACATAAAAACCACATCAGTGGGAGGTGGTTTTTACTTCCATTCAATGCAATACCGTTGCAAGTCATTAACAAAGACAAAGCCTATACAGGTTTCAATGATTATTTAAAGAAGCATAAGAAACAGAGCATATTTGGAATTTGAATGGAAATAGATTTTTTGTACGAAGGAAATGAAACCAGAAAGAATGGTGGACATGTGCTCAATCATTGTACTTTAAAATAGATTAAATTAGTGGATATCTTACTTGATATGTTTTAAGTATAAACCTGAAACTAAAAAAAAGCAATGCGAATATTAATAATTGGTGGGAACGGAACTATTGGGCGACCGGTAACTGAACATTTTTCAAAAGACAATGATGTAATCGTTGCAGGAAGAAATAGTGGAGAACTGAAAATTGACATTGCCAATGTTGCCTCAATAAAGCAAGGTTTGGAACAAGCTGGGCAATTAGATGCCATAGTTTGTATAGCAGGTGAAGCAAAATGGGCCAACTTCAACGAACTTACCGAAGTTGATTATTATATAGGGCTAAAAAGCAAGCTTATGGGCCAAGTAAATCTTGTACGTATAGGACAAGATTATTTACATCCGAATGGCTCAATTACCTTATCCACGGGAATATTGGCTGACGACCCTGTCGTAAAAACAGCAAGTGCAGCAATGGTCAACGGCGGTATTCACAGCTTTGTAAAAGCTGTTGCCTTGGAAATTGGGCAGGGGATTAGGGTAAACGCAGTCTCATTGGGAATGGTCGAAGATGCCTATGAAAAGTACAAGGAGTACTTCCCAGGGCACAACCCTGTACCTATGAAAAAAGCAATCAATGCCTATGCACGAAGTGTGAAAGGCAAGGGCAATGGTGAAATTATCAGGGTTTATGAATAACAGCAAACCCCGGTAAGTATAGTGAACCAACCCCACTGCTACTATCCTATCAATAAAAATAATTATCTTTAATATACCCGATTTTCATAATGAAATCAAACACAAACCCGAAATAAACCATGTGTTACGATATCAAAGCAAGCCTTGAAGCCCAATTGACCCGAGCTCAAAGGGAGCAGGATTATCAGGCCATAGAGGAGATTTTGGAGAAATTGATTCCCCTAACAGATCTTCCTATTCACCATGCCTCTGGATTCAGCCATCCTGAGGTACTTATCTACACGGACCGATCTCCGTATTTTCCTGAAGTCGCTATTTGGGGGCTTGTACCCCATTGGGTTCGTAATCAGGAACAACTTAAAAAATTGTGGAACAGCACATTGAATGCCCGTGGAGAAACCATTTTCGAAAAACCATCGTTTAGAACTTCGGCAAGAAACAATCGCTGTATCATTTATGTAGATGGTTTTTATGAACATCATCATTTTAAAGGAAAGACCTACCCTTTTTATGTGCATCGAAAAGACAAGAAGCCTATGGCATTCGCAGGCCTGTGGAGCGAATGGCGAAATGATGATACAGGCGGTGTTATTAACACTTTTACCATAGTTACGACCCAAGGAAATCCACTACTGGCAAAAATTCATAACAATCCAAAGCTAAAAGAACCGCGAATGCCATTGATCTTACCACAGGAATTGGAAGATAAATGGTTGGAACACCTTGATGACGAGTTAGATCAACAGGCCATTGGGAAACTCATCCAGTCCTACCCCGAGGAAGAGCTTAGGGCACATACAGTCACAAGACTCCGTGGAAAGGATTATGTTGGGAATGTGGAAGAAATTTCAAACCCTGTCACCTATGCGGAACTTGAGTTTTGAACCTCTAATCCAATAATCAATACTGTTCAATACTTACAATTCCAATCCATTTTACACAAGGATAGTCCCGGTTGTAATTATACAACTTTAGGCAACAAAAAAGGAAGCCAACACAAAAATGACTTCCTCCTCTATGATGCTATTCTATTGGTATCAAAGGTCAAGGAACCTTTGTTG
>JAHHKH010000012.1 GCA_018679695.1 Maribacter sp. | reverse complement strand
GTATATCTTTTTCTGATGTATACCAGCCAAATAATAACTGCAAGGACTGTGAGAAAGAAAAATGTAGTAAATGGTAGATTTGAATTATATGCCCAATTTAGGTCCTTGGGTGTCTTGAAAACTTAAGAACACTCCTTGCCATTTTAAATACGGTCCTATTTTTTGCACAGGTATGTTGAACCCTATTTTTCGATTATTTCTTCGAAAGTCTTTATATTTTTTTAATTCAACAATCAACCACTGACCTCGTATTTCCCTGTATTGTCTGCCACAAATGGGTTTTAGTCATAATTTTGGGTTGAAACAAGATTGTTTCCCATGTATTTAATCCTAACAAGGATAAGTAAACATTAATTGCTAATGTTTCGGGAGTTCGTTGATCCTACGCCGATTATACTATCATAGATATCGCCGAAATTGCGGTAGTATACTAATATTAGATAGGTGTTTTCGGTAAAATGGAAGTTTCCTGAAACCGTATTTAGGTCTATTTCCCCATTTTCTTTTTCAATCACATATTTGTAGTTATAGAAACCCTGTTTCAATTTAATTTTAGCTTCCAGCATCCCATTATTTTCATTGTACGCCATTTTATTCTCAGCTGTTAATGCATAATTATTATGTTTTCCAAAAACATATACATCATCCAATCCAATGGTCTCTGAATAGGGTAGGCTAAAATGGACATTGGTGTATTCAGCTTCACGTGAAACGTCTGAGCCTTGTAATGTGCGTAAAACAAAGTCACCATTTATATCAGGATAATACGTATAGGGTCTGTCTGCCCGTATCCGGTCTGAAAACAGATAGTGATTGTACAATTCTGCCAATTCAATACGTGATATTACCGAGCTAGGGGCTCTCAAATCCTTGGTGTCAAAATTCAGATATTCGTTACCACCAAAAAAACTGGTCTCTAGGTCATATTTATAAACCAATTCGTTGCCAATGGTAAATTGAGGGGCAACATTATACAAGGCTGTTGGCCAATGGTAATTTTGGATTATGGCTATTTTTACTTCCTTCTTAGGATTTACTAGTCTAAAATTGCCCGCATTTATATTTATATGGACTACTTGCTTTTCATTGATAAATGAGAAATCCCTAGTACGTTTTACAATGCCCCCAACTTTTAGCAAGTCCTTATAGACAATGAATTTGCGGGAAAATTGAAGCTCATTGTTATCATTGTATATTTCCAAAACGTAATTTCCACTAACTTTTAAGCCTATATTAGTGTTGGGTATGGTCAATTTATAATTGGAATAGGATTGCAGCGTTGAGTAACTATTTTCGTAATTCAATATTCGTTGGTTATCAATACCACTAAGATATTGTGATTTTAAAAGTCTGGAGGGAGTCCAGTTATAATCACAATGCACGATTTTATAATAATAATCCTGTTCATTGGCCAAAAGGTCATCGAACTCTAAGAAAATGGGATCCCCAATTTGCACTACAGGGAATTGGTCCTCTTTTTCGCCTTTGAAAATAATCGATTTTATATTTTCAGGAGGGTTCACCTCTTCTTGTACCTGCGCAAATAAGGTTGGCATAAAGAGAAGCACTAAAATTTGTTTAAGAAAAATGCGCATTTTTTGCTAATTTTTTCGGTAAAGGTAAACAAAAACCATACCTAACATATTTCCATCGTTGAATTACCCAAATTTATGGTTGATAATTATGAAAGCTTTCCATTAAATGCTATTTTTGCCCGAAATTTTGTTAACCTAAGGTCTACAATATATGTCTAAAGACATCCGAATTAGAAAGGGCTTGAACATCAACCTTATAGGTGCTGCCGAACAAACAATTTCAAAGGCAGTTTTAAGCAACGTATATGCATTGAATCTTGATGATTTTCACGGAATAACCCCCAAAATGTTGGTCAAAGAAGGTGCTGAAGTAAAAGCAGGTGAACCACTTTTTTACAATAAGAACAATGAGGCAATGCGTTTTGTGTCTCCAGTAAGTGGAGAGCTCATTGAAATCAATCGCGGAGCAAGAAGAAGAATTCTTTCACTTAAAATTTTGGCGGACAAAACTCAGACTGACTTGGATTATGGAACTTTTGATGTAGACAAAGCCTCCTCTCAAGAAATAAAGGCACATTTTTTGAAGTCGGGCTGCTGGCCTTTTCTTAAACAGAGGCCATATGATATAATTGCCGATCCCGATACGAACCCTAAGGCAATATTTATTTCTGGGTACACTACGGCCCCATTGGCAGCAGACTGTGACTTTGTTTTACAAGGAAAGGAGAAAGAATTACAAACTGCGATTTCAGCTTTAGGGAAACTAACACCTGGGAAAGTGCATGTTTCTGTTGGAGCAAAATCAAACTCCCCATTGGCAGGACTCAGCGGGATAGAATTGCACAAAGTCTCAGGGCCGCATCCGGCAGGACTTGTAGGTACACAAATCAATAAAATTGATCCCATTAATAAAGGGGAGTTAGTATGGACAGTTTCTCCCCAGGATTTGGTGATCATTGGTGAATTGCTAATAACCGGAAAGTTCAATGCCGAACGTATTGTTGCTTTGGCAGGTTCTTCGGTAAAGGCACCTAAATATTATAAGACAAAAATTGGCACCGAGATTTCTACTTTCCTTTATGGGAGTGGAGTTAAAAACGATAATTTCAGGGTTATCAATGGTGATGTATTGACAGGTGCCAAAAGTAAACCTGATGGTCATCTAGGTTTTTATAACAATACTGTAACTGCCATTCCTGAAGGCGATGATTATGAGTTGTTTGGTTGGAACAAACCTGTATTCAATAAGATATCCACGACAAGGGCATTGACCTTTTCATGGTTACAACCTAAGAAAAAATATGATTTGAACACCAATACAAATGGTGAACATAGGGCCTTTGTGATTACAGGGCAATATGAGGAAGTATTCCCGCTAGATATTTACCCATTACAACTGTTGAAAGCTTGCATGGTAAAAGATCTTGACGAAATGGAGCAATTAGGATTGTACGAAGTTGCCCCAGAGGATTTTGCCTTGACGGAATTTGTTTGTATTTCCAAACAACCCCATCAAAAGATCATTCGAGAAGGATTGGATTTATTATATAAAGAAATAGGCTAAAAGATGAGTGATAAAAGACTAACTTTTAAGAAAAGATTACACATACTAAAGCATCACTATAGAGACAAGAAAATGGCTCCTGCGTTTAACGCATTCCATACCTTTTTGTTCTCACCCGATGAAACCACGCATTCTGGTTCCCATGTAAGGGGTGCCGACGATTTAAAGCGTGCCATGAATACAGTAATCATGGCGTTGATTCCAGTTTTGTTATTCTCGATGTTCAATGCAGGTTATCAACACTATTCGGCAATTAGTGGTTTTCCATCTGAATTTTCTTTATTACAGCATTTTTTGACATGGGATAATTTTTGGATAGGAATAATTAAGGTATTACCTCTAGTTGCTGTTTCATATGGAGTTGGTCTATTAGTTGAGTTCATTTTTGCCGTCATAAAAGGGCACGAGGTCGAAGAGGGGTATTTGGTGACCGGGATGTTGGTTCCATTGATTGTCCCTATTGATACACCTTTATGGATGTTGGCCGTTGCAGTCGTTTTTGGAGTGGTGATAGGTAAGGAAGTATTTGGTGGTACGGGCATGAATATTTTAAATCCTGCCTTGACCATTAGGGCCTTTTTATTTTTTGCTTATCCAACATGGATGAGTGGGGATAAGGTTTGGGTACATGAAGCGGTTGAAAGGGCTGGAACGGCAGATGCTATTTCTGGAGAAACGATTTTAGGATATTTGGCACAGAATAATGCAGATGAATTTACATATTCAGTTTCGGATATGTTTTTTGGTTTTATTCCGGGCTCCGTAGGTGAAACATCGGCCTTTTTGATTCTCTTGGGAGGTTTGTTCTTGGTATTCAGTAAAATAGCCAGTTGGAGAATTATGTTGAGTGCTGTAATAGGTTCTTTGGTCATGGGATTAATATTCAATGTCATTGTTGATGCAGGAATCATTGCTGAGACAAGTAAGTTTTACGGACTCATGAGTTTTGATTATTGGAAACATTTGATAGTTGGTGGTCTGGCCTTTGGTATTGTTTATATGGCGACCGATCCAGTAACAGGTTCCCAAACCAATAGAGGAAAATGGATTTATGGATTCTTGATAGGATTTATATCAGTAATGATCCGTGTTTTCAACCCTGCTTACCCAGAAGGGGTGTTCTTGGCCATTTTATTAATGAATGTATTTGCACCTACCATAGATCATTACGTACTTAAGGGCAATATCAAGAAACGATTGAAACGGCTTAAGAGTGCCACCATTTTACCAAAGGATTCGGATAGTAAAACAGAAGAATTAAAAGCAGAAACAGTTTAATCATGGCAATCAATACAGAAAAGAACAGTTATACAGTACTCTTTGCAACTATTATGGTTGCCGTTGTAGGTACCGTTTTGGCCTTTTTAGCATCTTCTTTGAGTGATAAGATCAAAGAAAACGAAAGGTTGGAAAAACAACAGAACATTCTTTATGCGATGGGCATTAATCAAAATAAAGGGGAAGGTAGTGTAAGTTTTATTCCGACCGATCAGGTAGCAGGGGAATTTTCAAAGTATATTAAGGAACAACTGGTTATTGAGGGTGATGAAATCACACAGGATGACCAGGCCTATTTAATAGATCTTAAAAAGCAGGCAACCGCAGCTAAAAATGGGCAAACAAGAAAATTACCCTTGTTCATCGGTGATAAGAATGGAAGTAAATTTTACATCATCCCAATGCGTGGAAAAGGACTTTGGGATGCTATTTGGGGTTTTATAGCCTTGGATGAGAATATGGTGGTTCAAGGTGTATATTTTGATCATGCTGCAGAAACCCCTGGTCTTGGCGCCAATATTAAGCAGCGCTACTTTATGGATGATTTTACAGGAGAGTCTATTTTGGAAGGAACAAAGTACGCCGGCATTGCAGTTGCCAAAGGAAATAATGACCCACTGAACAAAATAAAGGATGATAATGAAGTTGATGCGCTTGCCGGCGCTACCATAACAGGTAACGGTGTTTCGGCTATGATAAGCGAAAGCGTAAATCTTTATAAGGATTATTTAGAAACGATTAGAGTTAAATAAAATGGCACTACTTACAAAAAAAGATGCAAGCTTAATTTTAGATCCGCTGGCGGATAACAATCCTATTACCATTCAGGTATTGGGTATCTGTTCGGCCTTAGCGATAACTGCGGAGTTAAAGGCTTCAGTTGTTATGGCCATATCAGTACTTTTTGTATTAGGTATTGGAAATGTGGTTATATCGGTATTGCGAAATGTAATTCCATCGAAAATTAGGATTATCGTACAGCTTATTGTGGTCGCCACATTGGTGATAATCGTAGATCAGGTGCTAAAGGCTTTTGCCTATGAATTGAGCAAAACCCTTTCGGTATTTGTAGGATTGATTATTACCAACTGTATTATTATGGGTCGTTTTGAGGCCTTTGCTTTGGGTAATGGCCCATGGAAATCCTTTCTAGACGGGATTGGAAATGCTCTTGGATACGGTGTCATTTTAATAATTGTAGGTTTTTTTAGAGAACTATTGGGTTCCGGTACTTTGTTCGGTTTCCCAGTATTGGGGGATCCTATTTCAAAAACCGGATTGTATTCCACGGGTTATGAAAACAATGGATTCATGATCATTCCTCCAGCAGCACTGATTGTTGTGGGCATTATCATATGGGTTCAACGCTCGCGAAACAAGGCACTGATTGAGGACAACTAAAAGTTATATAAAGACAATATTATGTTAGAACATATAGAATTATTTTTTAGATCCATTTTCATAGATAATATGGTATTTGCCGTGTTTTTGGGTATGTGTTCCTATTTGGCAGTATCCAAGAAAGTTGCTACTGCGGTAGGTTTAGGGGCAGCCGTAATTTTTGTTTTGGCGGTGACCGTTCCTTTGAATTGGTTGTTAGATCAGTATCTGTTGCGCGATGGCGCCCTGGCTTGGTTGGGTCCCGAATATGCCGATTATAACCTTGGTTTTTTATCATTCATTCTTTTTATTGCGACCATTGCAACGATGGTACAGCTAGTTGAAATCGTTGTAGAGAAATTTTCACCGGCACTTTATAACTCCCTGGGCATATTTCTGCCCTTGATAGCTGTTAACTGTGCAATTTTGGGGGGATCTCTGTTTATGCAATCTAGGGAAATTGCTTCATTGGGCTTGGCCTTAAATTACGGTGTAAGTTCAGGAATAGGATGGTTCTTGGCCATTTTGGCCATTGCCGCTATCAGGGAGAAAATAAGATATTCAAATGTACCTGCACCTTTGCGGGGACTAGGGATCACTTTTATCATAACCGGTTTAATGGGAATAGGTTTCCAAAGTTTTGGGGGTATGTTGACCGGCGGGGACGAGGCGGTGCCAGTCGAAGAAAAAACAACTGCCGAGAAGATTGAGAAAATTGAGAAAAAGGAAAATAAAGAAGAGATTGATGAAAAAGAGATCTCATATAATGACGCTATAAACAAGTAAAAATGATTTTAGCAACAAGTACAGGCGGAACAATTTTGATTACGGTAATATCATTCCTGATTTTATTATTGGCTTTAGTGGCTCTTTTGTTGTTCACTAAAGAAAAACTATCGCCATCGGGTCCGGTTACAATAACCATAAACGGGGAAAAGAAAGTTGAAGTTGGATCTGGGGGTTCTTTACTTTCAACATTGGGTAACCAAAAAATATTTCTGCCTTCGGCATGCGGGGGTGGTGGTACGTGTATACAATGCGAGTGTCATGTATTAGCAGGTGGAGGAGAAGCCTTACCTACCGAAACTCCCCATTTTTCGAAAAGGGAATTAAATGAAGGGGCGCGTTTGGCCTGTCAGGTGAAAGTTAAACAGGATATGGAGATTACCATACCTGAAGAAGTTTTCGGTATCAAGAAATGGGAAGGTACTGTAGTACGTAATTACAATGTAGCTTCTTTCATCAAGGAATTTGTTGTTGAGATTCCAGATGATATGGGGTATAAGGCTGGAGGATATATCCAGATTGAGATTCCACCATGCGAAATCAAATATTCGGACATTGATATTACCGCACACCCAGAGGAACACGAATCTCCAGACAAATTCAAAACCGAATGGGATAAGTTCAATCTTTGGCCATTGGTAATGAAAAATCCTGAGACCGTTGAAAGGGCATATTCCATGGCTTCTTTCCCAGCAGAAGGGAGAGAAATAATGTTGAATGTGCGTATTGCCACCCCACCTTGGGATAGGTCAAAAAATGGATGGATGGATGTAAATCCTGGTGTTGCATCATCCTATATCTTTGCTAAAAAACCAGGAGATAAAGTTGTTATTTCAGGACCTTATGGCGAATTTTTTATCAACGAATCTGAATCTGAAATGTTGTATGTAGGAGGTGGTGCCGGAATGGCCCCTATGCGTTCGCATTTATATCATTTGTTCAAAACGCTAAAGACCAAACGTAAAGTAACTTACTGGTACGGAGGACGTTCTAAAAGGGAATTGTTCTACTTGGATCACTTTTATCAATTAGAGAAGGAATTTCCTAATTTCAAATTCTATTTGGCACTATCTGAGCCTATGGAAGAGGATAATTGGAAGGTGAAAGCCGATATAGATGCCCCTGGGGATGGTTTCGTTGGATTCATTCATAATTGTGTGATTGATAATTACCTAAGTAAGCATGAATCCCCTGAAGATATTGAACTGTATTTTTGTGGTCCACCATTGATGAATAAAGCCGTTCAGAAAATGGGTGAGGATTATGGTATTCCAGATGAGCATATCCGTTTCGATGATTTTGGTGGATAAGCTTTTCATGGAATATACAGTTAAATGCAGAATGATATTATGAAAACCAAAAAAACCGATATTGTCATATCGGTTTTTTTTGTACCTCTTTATTGGAATGTGTAAACCAAGTAAAGCTAAAAACATATATTTCGACTAAAATGAAGCCTCTCACAGAACAGGAACTACATAATCTTGCTATGAATATTGTAGGAAGACAACTCGAAGCTGAGGGTTATGAATTCATGGGGGTGAATAGTAAACCGAAAAAAAATCCCCAATTTGTCTGTTTAAAAGATAAACAGCTCCATTTTATTGTTGTTCGTAATATTGTTTTTCCCCAGGATCCAAAAAAGTATGATATTGATTTCATGTCAAGAATGAAAGATCACGCTGACAAGCATGAGGGTAAAATGTACTACGCGGGTGTTGGCATATATAATTCGACTGACCAGAATTTACCTGTTTTTTTAAATGAGGAATATATAGTTGATTATGATGGACTTATTGAGATTTAAACTGTATCACTTCTTTTTGCTCCTATTGGTCGGTTTTTTGGCTTCCTGTAAAATGGGCCCAGAACAATATATTAAGAATTCCAATTCGGGTGGCGCTTTAGGTACTTCTTATAATATTACCTATTTGTCCAACAAAGAACTGGATTTCCAACAATCAATTGATTCCGTTTTTGAGGCCGTGAACCAGTCCTTATCTACTTATATTCCTACTTCCGATATTTCAAAAATCAATCAAGGAAAAGCCGATTTTGCCGTTGACCATATGTTCAAAGAGGTCTTTGAACTCTCCAAGGGAATTTATAAAACGACCGATGGATATTTTGATCCGACCGTAGGTACTTTGGTAAACGCCTGGGGATTTGGCCCAGGGAATCTTGTTTTATTGGATAGTACGAAGGTCGATAGCCTAATGCAATTCGTTGGCATGGACAAGGTGAAATTGAATGACAAGAACCAGATAGTGAAGAAAGTGCCTAATATTTATTTAGATTTTAATGCTATAGCCAAGGGCTATGCAGTTGATCGTTTGGCCATAATGATGGATGAAAAAGGAATTGAGGATTACCTGTTGGAAGTAGGAGGGGAACTTGTGGGTAAGGGGATAAATCAAATAAAACAAAAACCATGGGTTGTTGGAATCGATGACCCGCAGGTCGAAGAAGGTCGAAAATTGAAGATTTTGATAGAGCTAAAGAATAAAGCTTTGGCCTCTTCTGGGAATTATAGAAAGTTTAGGTTAGATTCAATTACAGGAAGAAAATATGTGCATACTATTGACCCTAAAACCGGGTATACCAAAAATGCAAATACCTTGGGCGTAACCGTGCTGGCAAATTCATGTGCAGTGGCTGATGCCTATGCAACGGCTTTTATGGCTATGGACTTGGATCAGACCTTGAACTTTCTATCAAGTCAAAATGAACTGGAAGCCTATATAATCTATTTGGATGAGAACGGTCATACCAAGGAATTTATGACCGAAGGATTTAAAAATGGGGTGCTGGATTAAACTTTTCTTACCAGAGGAATAATTTCCTTGGTTGCTAATCTGTACCTATCGATTTCTTCTTTTGTTAGGTTTGCAGCAAAATTTACCTCCTCCACATTAAAACCAACTTTCCTTAGTTTATCGAAATAATCCCTGCCATAAATGCGAACATGGTCATATTGACCAAAAATGGCCGCACGTTCTTTCCGATCTGTAATAGAATTGTCTTCAAAAGTTATGGCTCTATTTAAATCTTGCGGAATTTGAAAAATGCCCCAACCCCCAGGCTTAAGAACACGAAAAAGTTCTTGCATAGCTTTACGGTCGTCAGGTATATGTTCGAGTACATGATTACAGAGAATAACATCATAAGAGTTATCCTTAAATGGTAAATTACAGATATCGGCTTCTACATCTGCCAAGGGTGAATTCAAGTCGGTCGTAGTATACTCCAGATTGTCTAGGCCCCTGAACCTCTTATAGAATGCCTGCTCGGGAGCAAAATGCAATACCTTTAGGCTGGCGGTGAAAAAATTAGTATTGCTTTGTAGAAACAACCATAATAGCCTGTGGCGTTCCAATGAGAGGGTAGAAGGTGAAAGTACATTATCGCGTGGGTTTACATAACCATAAGGTAAAAAGGTTCTGAAGCTTTTACCATCAATAGGATCAGTATATTCAGTCCCTTTTAACCAAACAGCCATTAATGGCCTGATCCAATAACTTAGTTTAATAAGTAAAGGTCGTGGTAATGAATTCAAAAAGTATTTAAAAAGTTTTTTCATTTTGTCATTCCTGCATAAGCAAGAATCTACGATTCGGTACTAGAGTTGAATTTTCTGTTGCCGAAATTCCTCCTCTTCAATACTATCAATTCCCAACGCTTCATAAATATATTGAAAAGTGGATAACAGTTCTGGTTTTCCGTTGACTATGGCAACATTATGTTCAAAATGTGCACTGGGCTGTCCGTCTGCAGTCAGAATCGTCCAACCATCATTAAGTTGCTTGATGCTCTTTGTACCCATGTTGATCATAGGCTCAATGGCGACAACAAGGCCTTCCATAAATTTTTTGCCCCGGCCGCGTTTTCCATAATTTGGCATTTCTGGACCCTCGTGCAATTTTGTTCCCAAACCATGTCCAACCAATTCGCGTACCACCCCATAACCATGACTTTCACAATAATTTTGTATGGCATAGGCAACATCGCCAACACGATTTCCTACCTTGAATTGTCGAATGCCCAAATAGAGCGATTCTTTGGTGACTTTTAATAATTTTTTGATTTCCGGTGAGACTTCACCGACTTCGAAAGTATATGCGTGATCCCCATAAAAACCATGTTTCAAAGCACCACAATCCACAGAGATAATATCCCCATCTTTTAGAGGTTCACTTGTAGGAATACCATGGACCACTTGTGCATTGGGACTCATATTCAGTGTGTTCGGAAAATCGTACATGCCCAAAAACCCCGGTTCAGCACCTTGCTCGCGAATAAACTCTTCTGCTAATTTATCTAGAAATAACGAATTCACCCCCGGTTTGATCTCAGAGGCCAACATTCCCAATGTTTTGGAAACCACCAACGCACTTTCGCGCATCAATTCTATCTCTTCAGGAGTTTTGATTTTTATCATAGCCTGCAAAGATAAAACAATATTGGTATTTTTATTATACTAAAGACTTCTGTGTCATTAACTCAGGTTGTTCAATCCCCATAAGCTCCAAAATGGTTGGGGCGATATCGCCCAAAACACCATCCTTGATTTCTTTTATGTCATTGTCGATAAGAATCAAAGGAACAGGATTGGTTGTATGTGCGG
Organism: Maribacter sp.; assembly: GCA_018679695.1. Lineage (GTDB taxonomy): Bacteria > Bacteroidota > Bacteroidia > Flavobacteriales > Flavobacteriaceae > Maribacter_A. The sequence goes on along the minus strand of JAHHKH010000012.1, from coordinate 5,564 downwards.
TATTAGGGGAGCCATCAGGGTTGATCATGGTGTCACAATTGCCATGGTCGGCAATCAGTATGGTTGAATAACCATTTTCCAATGCAGTATTAATGACCGATTGCGCACAGCTGTCGACAGTTTCACATGCCTTAATAGCTGCGTTCATATCACCTGTATGCCCAACCATATCGGGGTTTGCAAAATTCAAACATACAAAATCGACCTCCCCTTTTTTCAATTCTGGTACAATCGCATCCCTTATTTCGTAGGCACTCATCTCAGGTTTTAGATCATAAGTGGCCACTTTGGGAGACGGACACAATATGCGCTGTTCCCCTTTAAAAGGGATTTCCCTGCCTCCATTGAAAAAGAAAGTAACATGTGGATATTTTTCGGTCTCTGCGATACGTATTTGCGTTTTATCATTTTTAGCGAGGACTTCACCCAAGGTTTCTTTTATATTCTCTTTATCATAAACTACATGAACCCCCTTGAATGAATCGTCATAGTTGGTCATGGTAACGTAATATAGGTTCAATGTATGCATATTCTTTTCATGCATATCCGCTTGGCTGAGAACATGGGTCAATTCCCTTCCTCTATCTGTTCTGAAGTTGAAAAAGATAACCACATCATCGTCCTTGATTTTTGCTACAGGAGTTCCATTTGGGTCTGTCAAGACAATGGGCTCAATAAATTCATCAGTGATGTTATTATCATAGCTCCTTTGCATAGCGGAGGAAATGTCACTTGATTTTTCCCCCACATTGTTCACCATAACATCATAGGCTTTTTTCACACGTTCCCAGCGTTTATCCCTATCCATAGCATAATACCTACCTACAACCGTAGCCAACTTTGCATTTTTATCAGAACAGAAATCGGTTAAATCCTCTAGAAAACCTTTTCCGCTTTTAGGGTCAACATCACGACCGTCAGTGAAAGCGTGAATGTACATGTTTGTAAGACCGTAGTCCTTGCCTGCATTGATCAAACCCTTCAAATGGGATGTATGGCTGTGAACACCTCCATTACTTACCAATCCCAAGAAATGAATATCTTTTTTATTATTCTTGGCGTACCCGAAAGCCTCTTTCAATACTTTTTCATTTTTGAGGCTGTTTTCTTTTACGGCAAGATTAATTTTTGCCAAATCCTGATACACTATTCGGCCAGCGCCCAGGTTCATATGTCCTACCTCACTATTGCCCATTTGACCTTCCGGTAGCCCCACATTCATTCCATCGGTAAGTAAGTTTGCATTAGGGTATTTTTTATATAATGAATCTACAAAAGGAGTGTTGGCATTGTCTATAGCCGATACTTTTGGATCAGGAGACTTTCCCCATCCATCTAAAATCATTAAGATTACTTTCTTGTTCATGATTACGTTGTTTCGTACCACAAAAATAGGGTGTAAAGATTAGTATTACTACTTATTAATCGGGCTTTTTTTAACAATGAAATGGTGTAATCAATAATAGCGCTATAAACATGTAAGCTGTTAAATTTTAGTTATTTAACAGTTGAAAATGAAACAATTATCGCGTTATAAGGTCTATATTTATATAATCACATAGTATTCATCAATCATTACTGGTTTTATTCCAGTACTAAATTCAATCATCATGAGAAAAACAATGTTGTTAGTAGCGGCAGTAATTATGCTCGTTGTTACAAGTGGTTATGCCGAGAATCGGCACCTAATTGCGAACCAGTCGGAACTTACCACTTTTGTGGTAAAGGAAAAAATCAATTCATTTTGCAAAGCTATTGTACGGGGGGATGTAACCCTTGTAGAAAAAATGATTGCCCTTGGAGAGGATGTAAATCAAAAGTCGTTGGGAATGACACCTGCCATATTTGCAGCGCGTTATAACAGGGCTGGGATTTTGAAATTATTAATAGAAAAGGGCGCGGATATTGGCATTAAAAGTGATAGTGGGTATTCGATCGCAGAGTTTGCGGAAGCCGCCAACGCCAAAGATGCCATTAGGATCATCAATACCGAATTAGGGAGTTAAAAACTGAATTTGTGGATAAAAAAACCCATCAAAATTAATTTTGATGGGTTTTTTAAATGCAATATTCACTTCAAATAGTGTTCAAGTAAAAGAGTGAATAAGTGAAATCTAAAACTCGAAGCCTGTAAGCGCTCTATACATAAATGCATAAACGGCCATTGTAAGCATTGCAACACAAAAAATAGAATACCCTTTTAAGAGTAATACTACAAAACTTGGTTTGCAATCCTCGAATGCTTCAGTGTAAATGTTCTTAAAATGTAATAGTGTTCCCATATAGTTTTGTTTAATGAATGTTAATCAAAGCTATAAGGGTTAAATCTGAGGCGGTAAAAAGATTCGGCGGGACCTCAAATATAGTAAAATAATACTAAAGCTAAGAAGTTTTATGTTAATTGTGATTATTGCTTTCCTCTGTATTTTACTATCACTTCCTTAATTTTCTCTATCCTATTCTCAGGGTCTGGGTGTGTACTCTGAAACTCTGGAGCCCTATTTGGTCCTGCAGCTGCCTTTAAAATCTGCATTACTTCTATCATTTCCCTTGGTTCGTAGCCTGCATTTATCATGAACCAAACGCCAAGTTCATCACTTTCAAGCTCATCTCCACGGCCATTCTTCAACAGTGTATTTTGCCCAATACTACTTACGATGCTACCAGCGTCGGCACCTACTGTTGCACCCATGGTAACTGTTTGCCAAAAATTACTTTCGGCAATCCGTTCCGCGGAATGCCTGCCAATTACATGTCCTATTTCATGCCCCAGTACACCGGCTAATTGCGCCTCATTAAGTTTGGAGAAAAGGGCATAAGTTATAAAAATTTGTCCTCCTGGTAAGGCGAACGCATTGATAGTGTGGTCATCTGCCAACAAATGGAAATCATATCTGTATGGTGTTTCTCTGGCAACACTGTTATCTACCAGTTTTTCACCCACATAATCCACAAAAGATTGTAGTCGCTCATCAGGGTATAGCCCCCCGTGTTGTTGCGCCATTTCAGGTGCACTTTGCAGACCAATGGCAATCTCTTGTTCCGTGCTCATATTAATGTTCTGTACCCTTCCGGTATAGGGGTTTTCTTCTTTGTTGTTGCATCTTTGAATGAGCGCAAAAGCAACAATGGCAATGCCAATGAATATTCTAATTTTCCAACTTCCTCTTCTCATCGTTAATAGTGTTCAGTGTTGCCACAATTTACGAAAAGGCTTATAAAAGCTCAGGATTTATATCTAAAACATTGTTTTGAATATAATTTTTTATAAAACCAGTGGTAAAATGTTCACTACCGTAGAATTCCTCTTGTCGTAATAATTGCAGAATGTTCAATCTTCGATAAGCAGTAAGCATTGGTATTGAAATTGGGGCATAGCTATAATGCCAGGGTTCGTATTTAAAACCTCGTCTTTTTGGGTCATTTGTATAAACTAAGAAGAAATCGAATTTTTTTGAATTTTCATCCATCCAATTTTTGAAGTCTTCGAATGGCCCACCATTTTCAAATTTTTCTGGAACCAAAACATCGCCCTCAATCTTACGATAACCATCAATTAGATCAATATCTGTTCCCCAGTGATGTCTACTCGTACCAGGTATGGTTGAGTATTCAATAATCTTGTCAATGGCTTTTAAAGGGTCCATACCATCGTCTTCCGTATAGCGCATGTATTTTCTTTCCCATATGGATTCTTGTTTGTCGAAGTTTCGATAACTGGAAACAACTTTAATATCAATGCCCGCACTATATGCAGCTTTTTTCATTTCTAAAAAAGCATCATGGGCTTCTTTTCGAAGATTGATTCCCTCTCCAAAGAGTTCAATATCTACCTTACCCATAAGTTCCAAAACTGAATATTCGACCTCACTGGAATAAGCCATAGTTGGAAGAATTGTCAGTGCCAAGCTTGATATACTACTCTTTTTAATAAATGACCTACGCTTCATTTTCGCTATCGATTTTTCTGATTTCTATCTTTTTTAATGTGGATACTTTCAATAACTCTGCCAAATTCGATTTACCCTTGTTTTTTAAAGACCGGGTATAAAAAAAACTGAAGTATTGTATTTTATAGGATGTTGCTTCTTTTCAAAGGTAAGAAGTATTTTTACAATTCTTAAAGCTATCTTTTACAATGCAATTGTATTTGTCCCAATACGACGAATATGCAAATGAGAAAACGGCAATTACTAATTGTAGATAAGCCATACCATTCTCATTGGGTTGAATTACTATTGTCTTGATATTAAATAAAGATATCCCTGATGTTTTTGTTTTAGGTCATTTAGGGTAATTATGTAAAAGTATATTCCCGAATCCAAACCAGAACCTTTGTCGATTACTGAACTTCTGTTGGATACTCCATTAAATTCATTTTGATAGTTTTCTTTTGAATAAACCAATATCCCATATCGATTAAAAATCTGAATGGAGTTGCTAGGTGATTTTTCGATACCTTCCAGAACTAAAAGATCATTTTGGCCGTCCCCGTTCGGTGTTAAGAAGTAATTGTCCAATTCAATGGTACTGAAGTCCTCCAATTTATCGTCATTTCCTCCAAGGGTAATGATATCATAGTCATTGGGTATAAATAATTCTGAGGTAACCGACCCATAGGTCATGCTTCCATCAACATTTGTATTTCCCAGATTTACCCACATGCCTTGTTCATTATGCCATCCGATTACTTTAATGTCACTTACATATTCTGCAAAAGCACCTACGTTGCTCAATTCATCCCAAGTAAGCGTAATGTAGGATGGTATATCACCTTCTAAGTGCCAAAATTCCTTTGTGCTTACTGAAAGATATTTGGATGCTTTTTTAGTTATCTGATAGTTTTTTCCATTGATGGATGTTGTATTTGGGTTTTCATAGAAATACGCACATTTCGCAAAAGAGTTTGTTGCGTTTGAGTTGATACTCAAGGGCCTTAACCTTTCATCATCACCAACTGGGAAAGTGAAGACACTTTTATTGGTCATTGCGGCATAACCATCTACCATGGAAACATCGTTTTCACCAACATAAAAGGCATCCTCTATAAAATTCGGGAAAACAGCTGTATGATTTCTGGGGGTGATTACATCTCCTGAAATTAAATTACCGTTATTTAAAACCCCTATCGATGTGTCAAGAAATAGACCTTTGTCCACTAAAATCTCGGTATCATAAAATATGGGACTGAAAGCCCCTGAAACTTTTATGGAGTTATTTTCACCGTAAAAGCCAACCAGTCCTAGATTTTGATCAAAACTACCATTGTTGATTAGATCCATATGAAATCCTACCATCGCAGAATTATGAATTTGAATGGTGCCAAAATTATGGACAGCTTCCTGGGCCCTGTTCGCAGTGCAGCATATAATAAAAATTGCTCCTATTATGTACTTTATATGGTTCATCAATGACTCCTTTAGTTTATGTTAATGGTCTTCACTTATTAATTTAATTTCGGCTCCCCTTGGATTACTTCCATGTACTGCTTCTGAATCAAATCCCGTGTTTGCCTGTATTACCATTGGGGCTTCTTTTATTTGGGTTTTTACCATGTTATTCGC
>JAHHKH010000055.1 GCA_018679695.1 Maribacter sp. | reverse complement strand
ATACAATTGGGATATCCTTCAAAACGTACAAGGGAGAAAAATACAATTCATTAAGTTGATTCCTATTGACACGAATACGGAAATAAAATCAATTCTGTTAGGTATTGATGCTGAAACCAAGCATATTTATAAGGTGATCGAGACCGGTAAAAATGGTACGACTACCACCATTACTGTTAATTCTTTTAAAACAAACCAACCTTTATCAAAAACCTTATTTACTTTTGATGAGAACAAGTACAAGGACGAAGGGTACTACATCATAAGAAATTAGACCATTGAGAATATTAGACCGATATATATTATCGAGATTCCTATTTAACTTTTTCAGCTCGTTTGTAATATTGATGTTCATCTTCATATTCCAGACTATTTGGCTTTTTATCGATGACTTGGCGGGCAAAGGGCTTGACATTGTCATCATTGGTAAGTTTCTATTTTACCTAATGCCCAATCTCACTGAGAAAGTATTGCCACTGACGGTACTTCTTTCCTCGATCCTCACATTTGGGACATTTGCAGAGAACTACGAGTTTGCAGCGATGAAGGCTTCTGGTATTTCCTTACAACGGGCAATGCTCAGCCTTATAGTTTTCATTGTCTTTCTGGGTGGTGTTACTTTTTATTTTGCCAACAGTGTTATCCCTGCATCAGAACAGAAAATTTATAACCTGCGCCGTAATATTGCAAAGGTGAAGCCTGCAGTAGCCATAGTTGAAGGGGTTTTCAGTGATTTTGAAGGTGCTGATATGAATATTAAGGTGGATAGAAAGTATGGTGAAAATGACCGATTTCTAGAGAATGTAACGATTCATTTAAAAACCAAGACCAAAGTCAACGCTACGGTGATCAAAGCAAAAAACGGAGAGCTTAAGAGTAGCGAATCCTCGGATATCCTTCAATTGGTATTGTATGATGGTCATTACTATCGAGATTTGGAAAAAAGTTCCCGAAATGACAAAAATAAGTATCCATTTGCGAATGCGAACTTTGAGACCTATACCATGAACATTGACCTTTCAGATTTCAATAATGTTGATCTTGAGGAAGAACGCGATACCGAGACTGAAAAGATGAAAAATGTCTTTCGTCTTTCCAAGGATATCGACTCCTTGAAGAAGGATAATCTTAGGATTGTGGAGGCATTTTCAAAGAATATCCATGGAAGAATGGGTGCTTTTGTACCCCTTCCTAAGGAAGACTCAACAATTTTGGAGAATAAAATGGCCAGATTTAAAAAACTCGACAAAAAGGAAATTCCAACAATCGATAAGGATACTGTCGTAGTTGCCAATCCCAAGTCGGTTAACGACATCCTGGAACTTTATCAATATTGGCAAAGAGTACAAATAGCTGGGGGGGCAAAAAATTCGGCTACCAACGTTATAACCTCCATACAGGGAAAGAGAAATGAATTGGAAAAACGATATGAAATCTATAATCGGCATATCTTATCATTGCATAAAAAATATGCCTTGGCCCTATCCTGTGTTATTCTATTCTTTGTTGGTGCACCCTTGGGAGCAATAATTCGTAAAGGTGGTATTGGGTTACCCATGGTGATAGCCATCATGTTATTTCTCACCTATTATTTTATTGGTGTATTTGCCGAAAATTATGCCAAGAAAAACGAAATCCATCCAATTTTTGGAGCATGGTTATCTACAATGATAATGTTACCTTTGAGCATTGTCCTTACTAAGAAGGCGACGGCAGATCGCGGTCTAGCCAATTTTGACGGGATTATTGAAGTCTTCAATAGAATATTTAAAAGGAAAGACAAAGAAACAGCAACAGTATGATTACGAGCATGGATAAAAGTATACAACTAAACACCATAGAGGAAGCGATAAACGATATTCGTAAAGGCAAGGTTATAATTGTGGTTGATGATGAAAATCGGGAAAACGAAGGGGATTTTATAGCTGCTGCGGAAATGGTCACTCCAGAAATGATCAATTTCATGGCAAAACATGGTCGTGGATTAATATGTGCTCCATTAACTGAGGACCGCTGTAAGGAATTAAATCTTGAGATGATGGTGCAGGACAACACCGTACTGCATCAAACCCAGTTCACAGTTTCTGTGGACCTGATAGGGAACGGTTGTACCACTGGGATATCTGTACATGACCGTTCAAAAACCATTTTGTCATTGGTAAATGAAAACACCAAACCCCATGATCTGGGCCGACCAGGACATATTTTTCCATTGCGCGCAAAAAATGGTGGGGTGCTTCGAAGAACAGGTCATACAGAGGCGGCCATAGACCTTGCCAGACTTGCCGGTTTTAAACCTGCGGGTATTTTGGTTGAGATATTAAATGAGGATGGTACTATGGCCAGATTACCCCAATTGGTCGATGTTGCGAAGAAGTTCGATTTAAAGGTTATCTCAATCGAGGAATTGGTAGCCTATCGAATGGAGCATGACAGTCTCATTGAAAAGAAAGAGGATTTTGAAATCACAACCCGTTTTGGAAAGTTCAGATTGCGCGCGTACCAGCAAACAACGAATGATCAGATACATATTGCATTGACCAAAGGGAAATGGAAACAAAACGAACCGGTCTTAACACGAATTAATGCAACATTGGTCAACAACGATATTCTTGGAACACTGACCAATAATCCCGACAAGAAATTGGAAGATATGTTCAATGCCATTAATAATGAGGAAAAGGGTGCCTTTGTATTCATAAACCAGGAATCCCAATCGCTGAATCTGTTGAACCGGTTAACCGAACTGAAATCATTACAGGCCAAGGGAATCTTCAAAGCCCCAAAAATTGATATGGATACAAGGGATTTTGGTGTAGGTGCGCAAATATTACATGACTTGAATATTTCCAAAATCCGCCTTTTGACCAATACCTTGCAGACCAAAAGGGTAGGTATTGTCGGCTACGGTTTGGAGATTGTAGAATATGTGACCTATTAGGTCTTACACTATATTTCTCAAAATATTGGCCATTTTTTTGGCACGCTCCTGCGTTTCAGTTTCCGACCAACCCAATTTTATTAAACAGGATAGGTTTCGACCTATCCAATGGTCCGATTGCGGGAAAACGGCCTTACTGTAATCAGGTAGACCAGCTGTCACTTCCTTTGGCAAATTACCTAGGGATATCCTATTGGCTAAATGCTCCCATTTGCGGTAGTAATGCCAATTATTGTCAAACCAATAAAAACAGCCGTCTATCCCCGCTTCCTTAAGTGCACTTTCGGCCGCCTTGGCCCTCTCTGCATTAGGAAGGAAAAAACTTAAAAAAGAATAATTCTCAATACCGCCCTCTGGGACCTTTCTAAATGCGATACCATCTATGGGCTCCAAGGCTTTTCTCAAAATCCTATAATTGCGCTCTTGAAGCGCTAAAAAATCATCCAACCTCCTAATTTGTGCCAGTCCTACCGCGGCATGAAGCTCCGAGATCCTATAATTATACCCGAGAAAAGGATGGTTTTCCGCTCCCCTATCCTGTCCTGTATGATCATGGCCATGATCGGAATAATGATCGGCATTTTTAAAATAATCCCCATTGTTTGTAATGAGGGCCCCACCTTCACCACAGGTAATGGTCTTTACATAATCAAAGGAAAAACAGCCCAAATCACCATAGCTTCCCAGGGGTTTACCTTCATAGCTTCCTCCAATAGCCTGACAAGCATCTTCCAGTAATAATAATCCGTGTTTCGAACAAAGCTTTTTCAAGGCGCTTAAATCGGCCATTGACCCACACATATGAACGGGCATCACCACTTTGGTGTTTTTCGTAATGGCCCGTTCCACGGCCAATGGATCTAATGTTAATGTCTCATCCACATCAACCAAAATAGGTACTGCCCCTATTGCTAAAATCGATTCAAAGCTGGCCACAAACGTAAAAGTGGGTATAATGACTTCATCACCAGACCCTATACCGGCACTCGCCAATGCAACCGTTAAGGCCGCTGTACCACTACTTACTAATTGGGTATGTTTTGTTTGCATCCGGGCTGTAATTACAGCTTCCAATTCCTTTGCCTTCCAGTGGCCATTGCGCATGCCATCAAAACCATAACGCATCAAGACTCCAGAATCCAAAACATCCTGTACTTCTTTCTTTTCTTGTTCACCAAACAGCTCAAATCCAGGCATTCTTTTGTCCTTTTATTCTATTTAAAAATTTCAATTACGCTTTCCGAAATGTCTTTTCGTACCTTCTCCATTCTCGAAAACTCGTCATCCTTGGCCCTATATCCAACGGGGAGCACTAAAACCGAGGTGAGCCCTTTCGCATCTAAGTTTAACAGGCGACCATATTCCTTGGGTATAAATCCTTCCATAGGGCAAGAGTCAATTTCCTCCAAAGCACAAAATGACAATAGGTTGCCCATCGCCAAATATGCCTGATTGGTGGCCCAGGTCTCAACTTCCATGGCATTTTTCTTGGAAAAGTCCGCAACCAAAGATTCCTCAAAAGGCTTTAAAATGGCCTCACTTGTTCCCCTGACTCGTTTAACCCGCTCAAAATATTCGGTTATAAATGCTTTATCGATCTTTTTTTCGATACAGATGACCAAGACATGGGAGGCACTTTCAACTTGTTGTTGCCCATATGAGCAGGGTACAAGTTGTTTTTGCAATTCCTTATTTTGTACCACTATCATTTTAATGGGTTGTAAACCGTAAGAAGTAGCAGTAAGATTGAAGGCTTGTTTTAGGCCTTCGACCTTATTTTTTGGTAAGATTCGTTCCGAATCGAATTTTTTCACGGCATATCGCCAGTTTAAATGTTCTAAGTTCTTTTCCACGCTGTATGAATTCATTGTTCCTATAAATCAAAAAACCAAAGTTTAATGGCCATGATAACCACCATAACGACTAAAAAGGTCTTTATAAAACCATCTCCTTTTTTAACCGATACCCGACTTGAAAGCCATGCCCCTAGCCCATTTCCCAAAGCCAAGATTACGCCGACTTGCCAATTGACCTTGTCATTGAGGGCAAAAACGATCAAAGCGGAAAGGGTATAAACAAATACCAGAGCAACTTTGGTGGCATTCACCCTTACCAGGTTCATGCGGTTAAAGTAATGTAGAAATAGAATAATGATAAATCCTATTCCCGCATTGATAAAACCACCGTAAATACCGATAAAGAAAAACGCCAATATCGAAAGCCAAAGATACTTTCCTGTCGTACGCTCTTGAAGATCGGTTAGGTTTATTCTGGGCTTAAAAACAATGATCATCACTACGACGATCATGATGATAGCCAAAATTCTATTAAAGGTCTCCCCTTTTATGTCAACTGCCAACTGAGCCCCTAATATGGCACCTATAAGGGCCGAGATACCCAGATATATATTAAATGGGAAAGTAGAGACCCCTTTACTCTTGAAACCTGCTGTTGCTATTGCTGTTTGAAAAACAATGGCTACCCTATTTGTTCCGTTGGCCACGCTAGGAGGCAAGCCTAAAAAAATCAATACCGGTAATGATATCAATGAGGCTCCCCCAGCAATGGTATTGATAAAACCAACGACAAAACCAACCACGATCAAGAGCGGATAATGGTACCATTCTTCCATTTCACAAAAATAGCTTCTAGAAAAGAATAATACCCTTTTTGACCGAAAAATAATAATGAACATTCCCTTTTTGGAATTGAAAAAGGTTTCTATATTTGCAACCGCTTAGGAGGAATCACGTGAGGTTACATAGTAACCAACGTGATGAATGGCAGATCACGTGAATTCCGCATAGCGGAATAACGTGATAAAATGGCCAGTGGCGTTTTCGCCAACGGCGAATCACGTCATCGAATGCATATTTTTTGGTCAATGTACTATGTATATGCTTTATGGAGTGAGGATTTCGACAAGATATACGTTGGTATGTCCGAAGATCCGGATGAGCGATTGGCAGATCATAATAAAGGAAAAAGTAGGTATACAAAGAATTACATACCTTGGATTAGATTTTTTCTTGAAGAAGCGGA
>JAHHKH010000052.1 GCA_018679695.1 Maribacter sp. | reverse complement strand
TGGCATTGTCCGGTGAAATGGGCTGCGCTAAATCGCTATATCTTACTACTTGTTCCTCCGTCTTAACAATTTCGGAATTCAACAATTCCCTAATTTTTCCTTTGTCCATTATGCTTAGGAGTTTTTTTAGAACAAACAGCAGAACATCCCTGCCGTTTTACGAAAGTTTACTTTTTACTATGGTAGATATGGTTTTCCCATCTGCTTGACCGGCCAATTCCTTCGAAACCATGCCCATAACCTTACCCATGTCTTTCATACCTTCCGCTCCTATAGCATCAATGGTCTGCACGACCACTTTTTCAATTTCTTCCTCCGTCAATTGCTCGGGTAAGAATTGTTCAATAATGGCTGCTTGTGCCAATTCTGGAGCAGCAAGGTCATTCCTGCCCTGCTTGGTAAAAATAGCCGCACTGTCCTTTCTTTGTTTCACCAACTTTTGAACTAATTTGGTCTCATCGGCCTCAGATAATGTACCCCCTGCCCCGCTGGTCTGTGCCAAAAGTAATGCTGATTTAATGGCCCTTAAAGATTCCAAGGCCACAGTGTCCTTGGCTTTCATTGCCATTTTCATTTGTTCCATGACCTGATTCTGTAAGCTCATATTCCAATTATTTTAGAACAACAAAGATAAAAAAACAAACCCGAAAATAGTTTCTATTTTCGGGTTTAAGTAGGTTGTTCAACCAGTGGTCAATCCACGTTATCGTGCAAAAAAGAGTTGTTGGAACGCAACTGATTTTCGTCATTGCTGTCTTCGCTCAAGGTAGTTCTTGAAACCTTATTCTGTATAGGATTTTCATCCAAGTCTATTCCTTGGCGCTTATATGCAGGCTCTTTTTCAATTTCATCTATATTACTTAGACTGTTCTGAAACTTATAATTAAAATCTTTCAACTTTTTCCTGCGCTCATCGGCCCTTTCCTTTAATAATTCTTCAATAGGGCTATCCATGGGATCTACTTCCGATGTCTGGGTTTCAGAACTTGATGCATCCTCGGTCGGCATGGTTTTCTTTTCAAAAATCAGTTCATCCTCTATAATCTTGGGTTCGAACTCCTCTGCTTTAGACTTAGCACCAGTCAATTGGTTTTCCAATTCCATATAGTCATCCAAGCTATAGCGAGTCTCGCCTTCCTTATTATATTCCAAAACAGGAATTACCTCAACATGTTCATTGACGTCAATATCCTTGACATCATCATCCAAATTAAATGTAATTACATTGGTACTTTCCTCTTCCCGTTCTTCAGAAGAATCAGCCAAGGGCATGTCAAAACTTATCGCGAATTGATCATCTTCAACCTTCTTTGGTGAAACTACTTCAGGATCAATTACCTCGATATCTTTCAAAGTATCCTTGACATCAAATATGACAAAATCATCCCCTGAAACATTCTCAGCGATTACTTCCTCAAAAAAAACATTGAAATTTCTGATATAATTCGTGGTTGGAATCAATTCCAAACTATCCAATTCCTCCAAGTTGGTATTAAATTCAGGTTCAATAGTCTCATCTTCTTCTTCAACCAATTGATGCACAATATTTTGTGGAGTTAAATCTTGCTCCGCTTTTTGCTCTTCTTCAAGGGTGTGGATAATCTTCTTGGATTCTGTGTTGACAATATCATCCTGCTGATCTATATTGAATCCGGTTGCTATAACAGTAACTGCAATAGCTTCCCCTAAGGTATCATCCTCACCAACGCCCATAATTATATTAGCACCATGACCAGCTTCCAATTGAATATGGTCATTGATCTCGCCGATTTCATCAATCGTGATTTCCTGGGATCCTGAGACGATCAGTAACAAAACATTCTTGGCTCCTGTTATCTTATTATCATTCAGTAAGGGTGAATCCAAGGCCTTCATAATAGCCTCATTGGCCCTTTCCGAACCCGATGCCATGGCAGAACCCATTATTGCAGTACCACTGTTCGAAAGTACTGTCTTGGCATCACGTAAATCGATATTTTGGGTATAGTGGTGGGTAATGACTTCTGCAATGCCCCTGGCAGCAGTTGCCAAAACTTCATCAGCTTTTGAGAAACCGGCTTTAAATCCTAAGTTGCCATATACTTCCCTTAGCTTATTATTATTTATGACTATGAGCGAGTCAACATTGGCACGAAGTTTCTCAATCCCTAACTGGGCCTGTTCGCAACGCATCTTACCTTCGAACTGGAAAGGCATTGTCACAATTCCCACAGTTAGTACATCCATTTCCTTTGCCTGTTTGGCGATAACAGGGGCAGCACCAGTACCTGTTCCCCCTCCCATTCCAGCAGTAATGAATATCATTTTGGTGGTATTGTCCAACATGGCTTTTATGTCTTCCATGCTCTCAATAGCTGCCTGTTCGCCTACTTCAGGGTTTGCTCCAGCACCCAACCCTTCAGTGAGAGAAACCCCTAGTTGTATTTTGTTAGGAACCGGGCTGTTATCCAATGCCTGTGAATCTGTATTACAGATAACAAAATCAACTCCGTTAATCCCTGCCTGGAACATGTGATTTATGGCATTACTTCCACCGCCACCTATACCAATGACTTTTATGACATTACTTTGATTCTTTGGTAAATCAAAAGCGATACTCTCAATTTCAATGTTCTTGCTCATACTGTTTATATTACTGGTTTTATAGTGTTTATCTTCTAGTCTATTCAGCGTTGTCCAAAAAGTCCTTTAACTTTTCAGACCATTTATCAAATACCGATTTACGTTCTCCCTTTTGGGTATTTGCATTCATCTTATTTTCTTCATGCTCTGCGAAAGCCATTTCCTCTTGCTGCTCCTCTTCCTGGGCAACCATTTCTTTACTTTGATTCTTGACAGCATTCATAAGGAGCCCTACAGCAGTTGCATATAAGGGACTTGCAACGGCCTCGTCTGTATCCCCCGCCAGGTGTTCATTGGGATATCCTATTCTTGTATCCATTCCTGTTATGTACTCTACTAATTGCTTTAGGTGGTTTAATTGGCTACCACCTCCTGTGAGAACAATCCCAGCGATCAATTTTTTCTTTTGCTCTTCATGCCCATAATTCTTGATCTCAACATAAACCTGCTCAATGATTTCCACTACCCTTGCATGAATGATCTTTGAAAGGTTCTTTAGGGTAATTTCCTTAGGCTCACGTCCTCTTAAACCGGGAATAGATACAATTTCATTGTCCTTGTTCTCCCCTGGCCATGCAGATCCGAATTTTATCTTCAAAAGTTCTGCCTGTTTTTCTATAATTGAGCAGCCCTCTTTAATATCTTCGGTAATGACGCCACCACCAAATGGAATTACTGCAGTATGTCTGATGATTCCATCCTTGAAAATGGCCAAATCGGTAGTACCGCCTCCGATATCAATCAAGGCAACGCCCGCTTCTTTTTCTTCCTGGCTCAAAACCGCGTCTGAAGATGCCAAGGGTTCAAGTGTAATGTTTCCTAGATCCAAGCCAGCACTTTTAATACATCTTCCTACATTTTTAATTGAGGAAACCTGACCTACTACCACGTGGAAATTGGCTTCCAACCGCCCCCCGTACATCCCAATAGGTTCTTTGATTTCGGCTTGTCCGTCAACCTTATATTCCTGTGGCAACACATGGATTATTTCCTCACCGGGAAGCATAACCAACTTATACACCTGATTGCATAGTCTATCCAAATCGTCCTCATTAATGACTTCCTCAGAATCGGCTCTAGTAATATAATCGCTATGCTGCAAGCTTCGAATATGTTGCCCGGCGATACCTACAACAACGGAACCGATTCTTAGTCCAGAATTTAATTCGGCCTCTTCAACCGCTTGTTGAATTGAACTTATTGTCTGTGTAATATTATTGACAACCCCTCTGTGAACCCCCAGACTTTTTGATCTACCTATACCAAGTATTTCAATCTTCCCGTATTCGTTTTCCTTGCCAATTATGGCAACGATTTTCGTTGTTCCAATGTCTAAACCAACTGAATATTTAATTTCTTCCATTCTTAAATTATATTTTGGTGCACACTACTTGATTGTCAAACTCCAAGCTTACTATATTATATTGTTCCAAGGTTTCATCCTTGTTCGCCTTCGTATAAAATGCCTTAAAATTGTTGAACTTCTCCTCAAGCTTATCAACCCCCCCTAGATTCACAACAAAATGTTCCATTCTAAATTTCAATTGGTATTTTGCCTCATCTTCAATATGGATACCAATCACATTCTTCCGCAAAAAATCATCCTTGTTTATGTACTTTAAAATCTCATAAACATCCTCAAGACTTTTACCCGTAATCTTGCCTGTAATTATTGGAACTCTGGCAGAATGACTCATAGATAATGGCATACTTTTTCCATCATCATCCAGATAATACTTAGAATTCCCCTCAATTCGTCCGATTGGCTTTCGTTGTACGATTTTAGACGTAAGCTCACCGTTCACAGTAAGATAAACTTGGGCACTTTTCACCATTTCATTGGCCTCGATGACCTTTTCTATAGTATTCAAAACTAATTTTTCTTTAGGCACATTTGTAAGCGGCCCATAATTTTGTATTAACAATTTATTAACCATCCCCTGAGTAATGTAAAGGTTTTGGTCCCCTACGAACTCTAAATTCATTCCGTGAATACTTTTTGCTGAGCTTCTTTGGTTAGAAAACGCGTAAAGCCCCGTGATTACAAGTAGAAGGGCTATCAATTTGATGTAGTTCCAGTTAATTCGCATATTCAAATTCTTTTTTTATTCTTGAAACTTCCAGTCCTATATCGCCTGCACCCATGGTTACCAATACCTCAGGGTTTTGCGCTTTAATTTCCTGGATAATACTTGATTTTTCAATTAATTTTTTATTCTCGTTTTCGATTTTGGCCAACAACCAAGAAGCTGTAATTCCTTCAATTGGTTTTTCCCGAGCAGGATATATATCCAACAATAAAACACCATCGAACTTGGACAGACTTTTTGCAAAATCGTCTACAAAATCCTTTGTTCTAGAATATAGATGAGGCTGAAATACCACCAATACCTTTTTATTGGGATGCATTTCCGAAATAGCATCATAAACTGCATTGATCTCGGTTGGATGATGGGCGTAATCATCTATGTAAACAAAGTTGTCTTCCTTGATTTTGTAAGAGAACCTTCGTTGAACCCCTTTGAAGGTCTCCAAAGCTTCGGCAAGGCGATTGGGTGGGGAACCAGCTTCAATCGCCATTGCAAAAGCTACCAATCCGTTCAGCAAATTATGCCTTCCGGGTTTGTTGAATTTAACCCCTCTTAACATTAGTTCAGGGGTTCCCAAATCAAATATGTAGGTGCCATGTTCTATTTTCAGATTACGGATACAATAATCCGAATCATCTTCAATACCATATGTAATTCCCTTAAGTGGCAATCCGTTTCGAACAAAAAGCTTGCCTCCGGGTTTTATCCTATCCACAAATTCCTTGAACGATTTTCTGAGCTCATCGCTATTGCCATAAATATCCAAATGATCGGCATCCATAGAGGTTACACATGCCACATCCGGAAAAAGTCGTAAAAATGAACGATCAAATTCATCGGCTTCGACTACCGAATATTCAGAGCCCTTAAATAAAAAGTTGCTGTTAAAATCTTCTGAAATACCCCCTAAAAATGCAGTAAACGGAGTTCCTGTCTCATTCAGAAGGTGTGCTAAAATACTCGATGTTGTGGTTTTACCATGGGTCCCGGCAACTGCAAAACAGAATGTATCCTTGGTTATGATACCCAATACCTCTGATCGCTTTTTTACTTGAAAGCCATTGGTAACAAAATATTGGTACTCCGAATGACTTGTAGGCACTGCAGGTGTATAAACTATAATTGTATTGGCAGGGTTCTTATATGATTCCCCTATGGCATTGATATCATCGTTATAATGAATATCAATCCCTATAGCCTCCAAATCTTGGGTCAATGGCGTTGTTGTTCTATCATAACCAGCAACATTCTTTTCTATGAACTTGAAATACCGGGCTAAGGCCGACATGCCAATGCCGCCAATCCCTATAAAATAAACATTATGTATTTCCTTTATATTCATTATTCCAACAACAGTTTTTCAATCTCGTCCACTATCACCTTGGTAGCATTTGGCATGGCCAACTTCTTTATATTCGATGCCAATTCTTTCTGTTTTGATCTGGATTGCACCAGTTCCTCAAATTTCCGCTCAAAATCAGTTTCCAAATCTTTCTCCTTGACCATAATTGCCGCACCCTCCTGAACAAGGGCCATGGCATTCTTCGTTTGATGGTCCTCGGCCACATTTGGTGAGGGTATGAATATGACGGGTTTGCCCACGATACAGAGCTCGGAGACCGAACTCGCCCCTGCCCTGGATATAACAATATCACCAGCTGCATAGGCATAATCCATTCTATTCACAAAATCGAAAACCTTAATGGTGTTCGAATTGTATTTTTTATATTCTTTTATATAAAGCTTACCACATTGCCAAATTACCTGCATCCCAATTGAATTGAAATAATTCAAACTTTGCTCAATCAGTTGGTTGATTCGTCTGGCTCCCAAACTTCCTCCCAAAACCAACAGCGTTGCCTTGCTTGCATCCAAACCAAAAAAATCCGATGCCTTATTTTTATTTCCACTCATTTCAACCAAATCACTACGAACAGGATTACCGGTTTTCACTATTTTATGCTTAGGAAAGAATGCTTCCATGCCATCGTATGCTACACAAATCTTGGATACCCTATTTCTCAATAATCTGTTCGTTATGCCCGCATATGAATTCTGTTCCTGTAAGACACATGGAATTCCCCTTCCCGATGCAATCCTCAATAATGGTCCACTCGCAAAGCCCCCCGTACCTATAACCGCATGGGGTTTGAACCGTGTTACTATTTTCCGTGCCCTGAACAAACTACTAATCAATTTAAATGGAAACATTAAATTTTTTAGGGTTAGTTTCCGTTGCAACCCCGAAATCCATAATCCTTCGATCTTATACCCTGCTTGTGGTACTTTCTCCATTTCCATCCTATCTTTTGCCCCTACGAATAAGAACTCCGCTTTTGGATTTCTCGCTTTCAATTCATTAGCTATGGCAATCGCCGGGTATATATGTCCGCCCGTACCTCCTCCCGATAGTATAAACCTATAATTGTCCACTCAATACCTCTAAAGGATTCGTATCATCGATTTCCGCATCATTCTGTTCCCGAACATTATTTTTTCTACTTGCGCTCAATATTATGCCTATGGCCAAACAGGTCATCCAACTGGAAGTACCACCACTACTGATCAGGGGTAGGGTCTGACCGGTGACCGGAAATAATTCAACTGCGACAGCCATGTTTATCAATGCCTGAAATACAATGGGCAAACCAACTCCCAATACCAAAAGCTTCCCAAAAATCGATTGACTGCCATTAGCAATGACGACAATTCGGAACAACAAAAGCAAATAAAAGAACATAAGTACAAAACCGCCTATTAATCCATATTCCTCAACAATAATGGCATATATAAAATCTGATGAGCTCTGTGGCAGAAAATTTTTCTGTACACTTTTCCCGGCTCCTTTTCCTACCAATCCGCCTGAGGCTACGGCTATTTTGGCCCTTTCTATCTGGTAATCAGCCTCGGTATCTTCAGGGTTTGCAAAATTTTCTATTCTACTGATCCACGTATCAACCCTATTAGGAAACAAATCGGGTGCGGCCTTAGCGGTAAGTATGAACAGGGTAAGACTTAAAATTCCGGTACCAATAATCGCCATTAAATATTTTATTGAATATCCTCCCAAAAAGCACAATAACAAGACCATTGAGAATAGGATTGCCGCTGTTGAAAAGTTGGCCGGTAGAATAAGCATAATCATTAAAAATACGGGAACCCATAAGGGTAGGATACTTTCTTTGAAGGTTATACTATCATTCTTGATCTTTGTCAAATAACGAGCCACATAAATCATCAACACAACCGCAGCAAGATTCGAGGTTTGAAATGTAAACCCAACTAAAGGAATCCTAATCCATCGACTGGCATTGGCACCTTCAATGGTTGTTCCTTGGGCCAAAGTGAATACCAATAATACCAAAACTATGGGCATGGCAATCAAGGAAAGTCCCTTAAAAAAATGAACCGGAATCTTATGTACACCATATATAATCGCGAAACCCAAAAACAATAAAAGAGCATGCTTTACCAAATGTCCGCTGGTAGTACCATTGCCAACGACGTAAACCAGGTTGCTGCTTGCACTATAAACAGGTAAAAATGAAAATAAGGCCAAAAGGGCCACTACCGCCCATATGGCTTTATCACCTTTTATATTTTTAAAGAAATTCAGCACTATTATAAATTTTTAATCGCTTCTTTAAATTGACGACCCCTGTCCTCATAATTTTCGAACAAATCAAAACTTGCACAAGCAGGAGACAATAAAACCGTATCACCGCGTTCCGCAATTTTGTAGGCTACTTTAACAGCCTCTTCCATAGCATAGGTTTCAACCATTAGATCCACTACATTACCAAAAGCATCTACAATTTTTGAGTTGTCATTGCCCAAACAAATTATGGCCTTTACTTTTTCACGAACCAAAGGCATTAATTCCTTGTAATCATTGCCTTTGTCAACTCCACCAGCAATCCAAACCGTAGGGGCACTCATGCTATCCAATGCATAATAAGTTGCATTCACATTCGTGGCTTTGGAATCGTTTATATATTGAACATGTTGAATTTTGAGTACTTTTTCCAATCTATGCTCTGCACCTTGGAAATTGGCTATGCTCGCACGTATAGTTTCCTTTCTGATACCAAGCAATTTTGCTGCAGTACTTGCGGCCATGGTATTTTTCAAATTATGTTTGCCTTCCAATGCTAGTGAACTTGTCATCATTTCCAATATCTCGTTATTTGTCTTTATTACTATTTTATCGCTCTTCACAAATGCCCCTTGTTCCAATTGGGTCTTAAGTGAAAATGGCATTAATCTGGATTTGACTGGGTTTTTGGCCAACCATTCAACGATAACCTCATCATCTGCATCGTAGATAAAAAAATCATCTTTAGTTTGGTTTTCCGCTATTCTGAATTTAGATGCTACATAGTTTTCAAACTTATACGCATAGCGGTCTAAATGATCTGGTGTGATGTTGGTTAGTATGGCGATATGCGGCCTAAAATCAACTATGCCATCCAACTGAAAACTACTTATTTCCAGCACATAGAAATCATGGTTGTATTCGGCCACCATTTTGGCGAAACTGTCCCCAATATTGCCGGCCATACCTACGTTCAATCCTTCTTCCACAAGAATATGGTGGGTAAGCATGGTCGTCGTGGTCTTACCATTACTACCTGTGATTCCAATGATCATTGCATCAGTATATTTTGACACAAATTCTATTTCGGATAGTACCGGAATACCCTTCTCCTTTATTTCTACAATTAAAGCAGCGGTATCAGGTATACCTGGGCTTTTCATTACCACATCGGCATTTAATATTCTATGCTTGGAATGTTTTTCTTCTTCCCAATCAATTCCAATATGTTCAAGAACGTTCTTATATTTTTCCTTTATTCTTCCTTTATCGGATACAAAAACCTCAAATCCTTTTTTCAATCCCAAAATGGCAGTACCTACTCCACTTTCCCCAGCACCAAGGATTACCAATCGAGCCATTACCGTACTTTTAAAGTCACTATGGTAATAATGGCCAAGATGATTCCCACAATCCAAAAACGGGTTACAATCTTACTTTCATGGTAACCTTTTTTCTGATAATGATGATGCAAGGGTGCCATCAAGAAAATCCGTTTTCCTTCTCCCGATCTTTTTTTTGTGTATTTAAAATACCCAACCTGCAACATCACGGAGATTGACTCAGCGAAGAATATTCCGCATAAAACAGGTATCAACAATTCCTTTCGGATTATAATCGCTATTACGGCAATGACACCGCCTATTGTCAAGCTTCCCGTATCGCCCATGAACACTGTTGCCGGAAATGCATTGTACCACAGAAACCCAACCAAGGCACCTACAAATGCGGTTACAAAAACCAACAGTTCACCTACCCCGGTGATGTACATAATGTCTAGATAATCCGAAAAAATAATATTACCCGACACCCATGTGAAAACACCAAGTGTAAATACGATTATGGCAGATGTACCAGCTGCCAACCCATCAATACCATCGGTTAAATTAGCGCCGTTGGAAACCGCGGTTACAATTAAAATGATCATAGGAATGAAAATCAACCATACATAATCCTTTGCACCCTCCCCTGCCCATGAGATAAGGTCACCATAATCGAACTCGTTATTTTTTAAAATTGGAACAGTGGTCATGGTAGATTTTATATCCTCACCTTTTACCTGTTCAACTGTATATTGCTCGGTAATAATACTTTTATCATGTTCCCGCATGGTAACCTCAGGATGATAATATAAAGTGGTCCCAACGATAAGTCCTAAAACAATCTGACCCAAAATTTTAAATCTTCCTTTTAGCCCTTTTTTGTCTTTTTTAAATATTTTAATGTAATCATCAATGAAACCGATAATCCCCATCCATAGTGTGGTCACAATAAGTAAAACCACATAAATATTCTGGATATCGGCAAATAATAGTACTGGAATCAGGGTAGACATGATGATAATCAATCCCCCCATAGTAGGTGTGCCCGCTTTTTGCTCCTGTCCGTCCAATCCCAAATCACGGATACTCTCGCCTATTTGTTTGCGTCGAAGAAAAAGAATGATTTTCTTACCATATACGGTCGCCAATATCAAAGAAAGTAATACCGCCATTGCCGCGCGAAAGGTGATGAACCCAAAAAGGCTAGCTCCTGGCACTTGGTACTCATTTTCTAAGTATTCAAAAAGGTAATAGAGCATTCTTTGTTTTTCTTATGAGTATTATTTATCCAGTGTTCTCAATACTTCTTTTACAATTTTAAAATCGTCAAAATCCACCCGCTTACCATTGGTTTCTTGATATGCCTCATGACCTTTACCCGCTATTAGGATAATGTCTTTGGCCATAGCCAACTGGCACGCCGTTTTAATGGCCTGCTTACGGTTCTCTATAGTCAATATTTTCTTCACATTCTGGGGCTCAACACCAGCTTCCATTTCTTCAATTATCACCATTGGCGATTCTGATCGTGGATTGTCTGAGGTAAAAATGGCCTTGTTACTCATTTGTGAAGCGATATTGCCCATTACCGGACGCTTAGACTTGTCTCTGTCGCCACCACACCCCACAACGGTGATGACGTTTTCATTTCCAGTCCTCAATGTGCTGATTGTCTCAAGCACATTTTTTAAGGCGTCCGGCGTATGGGCATAATCTACTAT
>JAHHKH010000439.1 GCA_018679695.1 Maribacter sp. | reverse complement strand
TCTTGCAAGTACTTGTCCAAAGATGCGGTTTCCCTATTGGTAACCTGTTTTGTAATCTTAAGCTGTCTCATCTACTGTGTTTAAGTTCAAGTTGCATAGACTGCATATACTTATACGTAAAAAAGATCAAAATGTTACAAATTGAAAGGATTAATTGTTTTGTTTTATAAAAAAAGTCCCGACAGCGACGTCAGGACTTATAATTCATAAGGCTTTAAAACTAATCCCTTCTGGGCTTTCTGTCTCTGTTATCCCTTCCGCGACGATCATCCCTTCCTCGACTGCGATCATTGCTTCGTGGCGGTCTTTCTTTGTATCCTTCAGGTTTAGGCAATAGTGCTTTTCTAGAAACTTTTTCTTTTCGTGTTCTAGGATCGGTGCCAAAGTACTTAACATCGAAAATATCGCCCATGTTCACAACATCGCTAACTTTTTCGGTGCGTTCCCAGGCCAATTCAGAAACATGAAGTAAGACTTCGTTTCCTGGTGCATCAGTATACTCTACAACTGCGCCAAAATCCAACATTTTGATTACCTTAACTTCATAAACACTTCCTACTTCTGGTTTGAACATCAAAGAATCTATTTTAGCCAAAACCGCATCGATACCTTCAGGGTCTGTACCTAGAATTTCTACAATGCCTTCTTCGGTAACGGGATCTTCATTGATTACGATAGTACATCCTGTTTCTTTCTGTAATTCTTGAATTACTTTCCCACCTGGTCCGATCAGGGCACCAATAAACTCGTTAGGTATGGTACGCGTTACCATTTTAGGAGCATGTGCTTTAACATCGGCATTTGGTGCAGCAATGGTTTCCGTTAGTTTTCCTAAAATATGTAAACGACCTGCTTGTGCTTGTTTTAAGGCACTAACAAGAATATCATAGGACAATCCTTTTACTTTAATGTCCATTTGACAAGCGGTAATCCCATCAGCGGTACCTGTAACTTTAAAGTCCATATCACCCAAGTGATCTTCATCACCCAAAATATCTGATAGTACTGCATATTTACCTGAATCACCGTCGGAAATTAATCCCATAGCGATACCGGAAACCGGTTTTTTCATTTGAACCCCGGCATCCATCAACGCCATTGTACCACTGCAGACTGTTGCCATGGAAGAAGAACCGTTAGATTCCAGTACTTCAGAAACTATGCGAACAGTGTATGGGCAATCTTCAGGGATCATTCCTTTTAAGGCACGTTGTGCCAAGTTACCATGACCAACCTCTCTTCTCGAAGTTCCGCGAATAGGCCTTGCCTCCCCAGTACAGAATGGAGGGAAGTTATAATGCAGGTAAAATGTCTCTTCGCCTTCAAAAGATGGCATATCTATTTTATTCGCTTCCCTGGAAGTTCCTAAAGTTACGGTAGCCAAGGCTTGTGTTTCTCCTCTTGTGAAAACTGCAGAACCATGGGTGGAAGGTAAATAATCCACTTCACACCATATAGGTCTAATCTCATCGGTTTTACGACCATCTAAACGCAAACCCTCATTTAGGGTTAGGTCACGAACAGCAGCTTTTTCAGCTTTGGAATAGTATTTTGAAACCAAATCGCCATACTCCTCGAGTTCCTCTTCGGAAAACGAAGCTTTGATTTCTTCTTTAATTTCACTGAATGCAGCACTTCTTTCGTGCTTGGCTGAACCGGCTTTTGCAACTGCATATACCTTATCATAGGCCAATTCGTGAATTTTCTTGGCTAATTCCTCATCTTCACTTTCAGTTTCGTACTCACGTACTTCTTTGCGGCCAGCGGCTTCAGCAAGTTTAAGTTGGGCAGCACATTGTATTTTAATGTGCTCGTGGGCAAACTTTATGGCTTCCACCATTTCCTCTTCACTGATTTCTTTCATTTCACCTTCTACCATCATCACAGAATCGGCAGAAGCCCCAATCATCATTTCGATGTCGCTCTCAGCTAATTGTGATCTAGTTGGGTTGATAACGAATTCTCCGTTGACACGGCCTACTCTGGCTTCAGAAATGGCACATTCGAACGGAAAGTCAGAAAGTTGAATGGCCGCAGAAGCTGCCAGTCCGGCCATAGCTTCCGGCATCACATCCTCATCATGGGACATTAATTGAATCATCACCTGAGTCTCGGAATGGTAATCTTTTGGGAAAAGAGGCCGTAAAACCCGATCCACCAATCGCATGGTCAAAACTTCACCATCACTTGGTCTTGCTTCTCTTTTGAAGAATCCGCCTGGATAACGACCCGAGGCGGCAAATTTTTCTCTATAATCTACTGTAAGCGGTAGAAAATCTACATCGCTTTGTTTGTAATTGGAAACTACTGTACATAATAACATGCATTTTCCTGACTGGACATCAACAGAACCATGGGCCTGTTTTGCCAATTTTCCGGTTTCGATAGAAATTTCCCTACCGTCACCAAGGTCAATGACCTCTTTAAATACTTTTGGAATCATAAATTCGATTTAAAACCTGATTCATCCAGGTTTATTAAACAATGGTCTTTCCGACATTCTTTCTGGTCGGATTCTGTTGTGTTGTTGTGTGTTGACCAATGAAAAACTGTGTGCAGCTTTTTGAAATTGTCCTTTTTTTGGATCCTGGACTTAGGAGTATATTAAAAAGGGGAAGCCCAGCTTCCCCTTAAATCTTATTTTCTAATATTCAATTCCTTAATAAGTTCACGATATTTTACAATATCTTTCTTTTTTAGGTAATCTAAAAGACTTCTTCTTTTACCTACCAATCTTACTAACGAACGTTCAGTATTATAATCTTTATGGTTCTTTTTAAGGTGTCCGGTCAAATGGTTAATGCGATGCGTGAACAGAGCAATCTGCCCCTCGGTCGAACCCGTGTTCTCTTCTTTTCCGCCGTGTTTCTTAAAAATCTTGGCCTTAATCTCTTTGGTTAAATACATTCCAATATTTGTTTAATGATTTTTATGTATTTGATTGATTTTCAATCAGGGCGCAAAGATAGGAATATTTTTTGTTTCGCAACCCAAGGTATTCTTTTTTTAGATCAATATTAAACCTTTTGATCTTTCAATGGTCATAGTAGAGAATGTTAAAAAAATGTTATTATGAAAAAAAGTCTCAAAAAAGTGAACTTCACAGGATCATTGCTTATGGCAATTTTGGTTTTGGTATCCTGTGACAAAGATGATTCCCAGGTTGTTTCTGAGGAAGGAAATTTTACTGTAGCGGAGCTAAAAGTTAGCGATGAAACAGATTTGATTGCTGAAGATGTTATTAATATCGGGGAGGAGGTTTATGCCACCGACGAAATTATGGTTACCTCAAAGGCCGATTATATTTCTGATTTTCTACCAGATTGTGTCACGATTACGACCGTGGTTACAAGTACCAGTAAAGAGAAAACCATCGATTTTGGTGAAGGTTGCGAACTGCCGAATGGTAATGTGTTGAGTGGTATCATATATCTTAGCTATTTAAAGGATATGGATTTGGCTACAAAGACGTTGAGTATGTCTTTAGAAAATTTTACTTTTAATGGTGTTGCTGTCGATGGCAATGCATTGATTGTTAGAACCAGAAGCAATGAAAGTGGCAATCCGCAGTCCGATGCGGAAGCTAGTTTCAGTGGCGAGTGGCCCGAGGGTACTACCGCGAATTTTACGGCCAACAGAACCCGGGAATGGATAGAGGGTTATGGCTCTGGATTCTGGGGCGATAATGTTTTCTTGATTTCAGGGAAAGGAACCTATACCGGAAAATTAGGCAACGTTTTTATTAAAGAAACGATAGTCCCCCTAAGAAGGGAATTATCCTGCAGGTTTATTGTAAGCGGAGTCCTTGAAATAACGCGTAACGAAGCAACGGCAAGTCTTGATTTTGGTGACGGAAGTTGCGATGCAAAGGGTATACTTACTTACCCGAATGGGGAAATGGAAGAAATATTCCTTAGAAGGTTTATCAAGTAGAATTGCGATATATAAAAAAAATGCCCTGATGTTACCTCAGGGCATTTTTTATTTCCGAATCGGATTGTTTTGAATCAAATCGATATAAAGATTTATTTTTTGTTTTAAATCCCTTCGGTGTGTAATAAAATCCAAGAAACCGTGTTCCAGTACAAATTCCGATGTTTGAAACCCTTCGGGTAATTCCTTTCCCGTTGCCTCTTTTACGACTCGGGGTCCTGCAAAACCAATCAATGCACCCGGTTCAGAAATATTTATATCACCCAACATGGCATAGGATGCCGTTGTGCCACCGGTAGTTGGGTCGGTGCATAATGAGATATAGGGTAGTTTGGCCTCGGCCAACTGTGCCAGTTTCGCAGAGGTTTTGGCCAACTGCATTAGGGATAGGGCAGCTTCCATCATACGGGCACCACCAGATTTCGATATCATTACAAAAGGAACTTTCTTTTTAATAGCTTGGTCAATCGCCCTAGCTATTTTTTCACCCACAACGCTCCCCATAGAACCACCAATAAAACTGAAATCCATACAAGCAACTACTAAATCATTGCCCAAGGACTTTCCAATTGCCGTTCTAACGGCATCTTTAAGGCCAGTTCTTTTTTGGGCCGCTTTCAGACGGTCAGAGTACTTTTTGGTATCAGTAAATCTAAGTGGATCCTTCGAAGTTAATTTTAAATCCAATTCCGTAAATTCATTATCATCAAAAAGAATTTCAAAATATTCCTTACTGCCAATACGCACATGATAGTCATCTTCAGGACTGACATAAAAATTCTTTGCTAATTCCTCGGATTCAACAATTTTTCCGGTTGGGGATTTGTACCAAAGACCTTTTGGAGTGTCCTTCTTTTGCTCGGTAGCTGTTTGTATCCCCTTCTCTTTTCTCTTAAACCAAGACGACATATCTTCCATTTTCGGTTAATCTACTTTTTAAAGCGTATTAACATTGTTAAGGTCATCGAACGCTTTTTTCAATCGTTCAATAAAGGATTTTTCACCTTCGCGCAGCCAAACTCTTGGGTCATAATATTTCTTATTCGGTTCATCAGGACCATTTGGGTTGCCGATTTGGGATTGAAGATAATCTTTTTTATCTTGGATATAATCCCTAACCCCAGCCAAAAAAGCATATTGTAAATCAGTATCGATATTCATTTTAATAACGCCATAGCCTATTGCTTCCCTAATTTCCTCAACGGAAGATCCAGATCCACCATGGAATACAAAGTCGATATGGTTATGTTCAACACCATATTTTTTTGATATAAAGTCTTGCGAATTTCTTAATATTTTGGGTGTCAATTTCACGTTACCAGGTTTATAGACCCCATGAACATTACCAAAAGCGGCAGCTATTGTAAATCTTGGACTTACTTTTGAAAGTTCTTCATAGGCATAAGCTACCTCTTCGGGTTGGGTATATAATTTAGAGTCATCGACATCGGTATTATCAACGCCGTCTTCCTCACCACCGGTGATGCCCAATTCTATTTCCAAGGTCATATCCATTTTGCTCATTCTTTCGAGATAGCCTTTGCAAATCTCAATATTCTCTTCAAGAGGCTCCTCAGAAAGATCGATCATATGCGAACTGTACAAGGATTTTCCAGTTTCGGCGAAATGCTTTTCACTGGCGTCAAGCAGTCCATCTATCCAAGGTAATAACTTTTTTGCACAATGATCGGTATGCAATATTACGGTTGCACCATAGGCTTCGGCCAATTGGTGTACATGTTTTGCTCCTGCAACAGCACCTTGGATTGCGGCATTCTGTCCTTCGTTTGACAAGCCTTTCCCTGCATTGAATTGTGCCCCACCGTTTGAAAATTGTAATATAACAGGAGCGTTCAATGCAGCCGCAGTTTCCAGCACTCCATTAATAGTATCTGAACCAATAACGTTTACTGCTGGTAATGCGAATCCCTTTGCTTTTGCATAATCGAAAATCTCCTGTACTTGATTGCCGGTAGCAACACCTGGCTTAATATTATGGCTCATAATTTTTTGGTCTTTAGGTTTCTTAAAAAGTGAAGCACAAAAGTAAGAAAATAATTAGGTCTAGAAAGGATAGTTTATACCAATTTGTAGCACGGAATTCGCAAAATTATAGTCCCTAAACCATCTTTTTGAAGTTTCTTCAGCCGGATTGTAGGTTTTGAATCCCAGATCTACCCTAATCAAGAAATAGGTGAAATCATATCTGATTCCAAAGCCAGTACCCAAGGCTATATCTGTTAAGGAATCGATACCGTTGAAAGTCTTGTCGGGATCATCTTCACTATCAAAGACATTCCAAATATTGCCGGCATCTGCAAAAAGTGCCCCTTTTATATTCCCCACTACTGGAAAACGATATTCGAGATTAAGTGCCAACTTTAAATTGGCTTCATTAAAATCATTGATCTCATCTGTTTTTCCAGGACCCAAAGAATAAGGATTCCATGCTCTATTATCGTTAGATCCACCTGCAAAATAACTACGCACAAAAGGAATGTTGTCTGAGTTGCCATAAGGTATGGCAATACCAAAGAAACTCCGAAAGGCCAAAACATTGGAGCGTGATAAATCCCAATACTTGATATAATCGAACTCGGTTTTAAAATATTGCGAGTAAGGCACTGAAAACACCAATAAATCCCCATCGTTATTTTCATTGAAGGGAAACACATAAGAAAGTGCAGATAACAGATTGCCGGCACTCTCAACCTTGAATCTAAAACGATGGAAACTATTATCGGTTATACCATTTTGGTTGTTTTTGCTAAAGGAGTAATTAGATGCGAAAATAAGGTTGTTCTCTGTCAAACGTACCCTTCTTTCCTCAATACTGCGAACTTCATTATAATCCTCAGTAGTTGAAGGTACCGTTCTTTCTATGATCGCATTGGTAAATCCTTCGGTACCTGATGGGATAATCAATTCTGGATTATCGATTTCATCTGGTGTTTCAAAGAATTCAGTAAAAGCGTCATAAATATCGGGATCTGTAAATTCGTCTGGTTCATCATATTTATCGGCAATATTATCCAAGCGTTCATAAGAATTTTGATAGACATTGAAAAAACGATCCGTGTTCACATTGTTAACAAATTGAATGTTCAGCAATTCAAGGTTGTTTCGTTTAAAGTCTGAAGGAGTCCAATTGTAACCCAATATGCTGTTGAAGGTTTTTTTATCCAAACCAATGTTCTTTTGCGAACTGGTTCCCAAGGAAAGCCGGGTTTGCGGCAGAGTATAACTGGGTATTATTTTGCCTGTGTTCACAAAGGGGAACCAGATTCGTGGAAAGGTCAGATTCAGATCTGCACCAAACTCCAATAAGTTAAAAAAACGATTATCGGTTGAGGTAATACTTTGATCATTTGATGAGCCTACATTCAATCTTCCCGTTAAGCTAAGATTTTCTGCACCTTTAAATAGATTTCGGGCTTGCAAAGATGGGCTAAATGCCAATCCGACCTGTTGAATGTTCGAATGCGAAACATCCAATTCCATACCCAATGAATACTTTGGTCTTTCGGTCAAATAAATATTGGCGGTAAGGCCTGTTTGTAAGCTATCTGTAGAAAACGAAATAGACGGATATTTGAAAACATTAAGGTTGGTGATTTGTCTGTATGTTCTTGACCTATTTATCTCTCTATATATACTGTCCTTCTCAAAGAAAATGGCATCTGCCAGGGTCTTAGGTTTAAACCTAAGTTTATCCTTGTAATAGATATTGTAGTTCTGATGCTTAATAACATTGTGTTGATCTTCATCGCCGCTTAGAATAAAATCAGTATAGATATTCACTTCCTTGAACGTTTCAATTTGGTAATCAGAGGTGGTTATTGCATTATCACTTCTTGTTCTAAGGTTGTCTATATTAAGGGCAATATCCATTTTTTGGTCATCTCCCGATTTAGTAGAATCCCTGGTAATTGAATAGTTGATAGAGCTTTCCTGAAACTTTCGGATACCCGAATTCCGGAAAATAGAGGTCAGTCTTTTTCGTTCTGTATCAAAGTCGACCAAATCAAATTGTTTTCCTTCCACTACCAAAGATTCCTCCTTGTTCAATTGATAGATCGAGTCTATGACCTTTGAAGATATTTTGTCGGTTATCGAATCTACAATATAAGGTTTGCCCAAGGTAACTTTGTAGTTGATTTCAGCTCGGTTTGCCCGTTTAAGGGTGTCTATGGTAAATGTAGTGTTATTGTTAAAGTATCCTTTCGTACTATAATAGGCCTTTAAGCGCTCCAATGATCTTCGCGTTTCGGAAGTGTCAATAATGGCCGGAGGTTCGCCAATTTTTTTAAGCCATTCACTCAAACCTTTGACCATAAATGATTCACCAAGTCTATCTACTTGCTTTTCAGACAACAACTTAACTAATCTATCTTTTCTTTTTTCCTTTTTGTAGAGCCAGCTTTGAAAGGAAGAATCAGGGTTTTGTTTGGCGAGATTGTATAAGTTCAATCGAAGCGGGTAGCCTAGAAGCGTACTATTGGGATATTGAATAATCAAGCTTTGTATATCTTCATCACTCACTTTCCCTTCGTCCGCATAAATAGTGTTTTTGGTCAGGAGTAATTCGTCATCATCAACCCTTTTAAGAGCATTGCAAGAGGCCAGTGTTATAGCAAAAAATAATAAGCTTATTTTAGCGCTGGAGTTTTTTAAAGGTAACACTATCCTCATAGAAATCAAAAATACATTATTTGTATGGTTGGGAAAAGCCAAATAAAGTTTATAAAAAGCTTACAGCAAAAAAAGTACCGAATTCAATATGGAATGTTTGTGGTGGAAGGTATAAAGACTGTTCAAGAGCTTTTGAACTCCCATTTTATACCTCATATGATCTTTTGCACGGATCCCGATATACTCGTTGCCGAAAAAGGATTGGTCGAAATTATTTCGGAGACCGACTTAAAGAAAATGAGCACCCTCAAGAACCCCAATAAAGTATTAGGGGTCTTTAAGTTCAATGAGCCCCAAAGGATTGATGAAGATGATTGGATCTTGGCATTGGACGATATTCGTGATCCTGGAAATTTGGGGACAATAATTCGGCTCTGCGATTGGTTTGGAATCAGTCATTTGCTTTGTTCCAAGAATACAGTTGATTGTTATAACCCAAAGGTGTTGCAAGCAAGCATGGGATCAATAGCAAGAGTCAATATTGTTTATACCGATTTGGTTGAATTTATTAAAAATACCCGACTTCCCATTTACGGAACTTATATGAATAGTAATAGTATTTATTCCTCAACATTGCCCAAAAAGGGGATTTTGATTATGGGTAATGAGGCCAATGGTATTAGTAATGATGTTGGAAAAATGATTACCTCAAAAGTAAGCATTCCGCACTTTGGCGCTAATGCCACTGAAAGCTTGAATGTTGCCACGGCTACGGCAATTTTATTAAATGAGATACGAAGAACCTAGGGGGCCGTTTATTCAAATGTAAAATTTACAAAAAGTCCTCTTGTACGCATAGCGTTTAAGTTACCTGTCCATGGGCTATTTGGGTCGTTATCGGGCACCAATTCATCGCTAATTGCAAAGACGCCCCGAATTGATGGGGTAAACTTAAAGTATTGCAGATAAAAGTCTATGCCAAATCCCAGTTCGTAGTTATAGACCATCTTTGTCATTCTAAACGTACCGCCGGAATTGTCATCCAAACTATCCTCATTGCTTCCCAAATTCAAGGAAGTAGATCCCCCCCCGATTAAAAATGGTTTCCAGTTGCCTATTCTTCTCGTACTTACTTTTAAGAGTAAAGGAAAATTGATATAGGTGGATTTCACCTCCCTGATAGCGTCTTGTTCTTCCTCAAAACCGGGAAAACCCAATTCCCTCGAATTGTATAAAAGACCTGGCTCAAAACGTACATCCAGGAATTCATTTATGCGCATCTCACCGATAAGGCCCACATTGAATCCGAACGATTTATTCACAAGAATATCCCGGGCGTCGTTCTTATAATCGAATTTGAAATCATATTGATTAAAACCTAGAAAATAGCCCCAATTAAGAAGAGGTTCATCTTCTGTCGCCAGGTTCAATATCGGTTTCTCATTAAATTGCCCCATAATTGGCTGGCTCATTAATACCAGCCCTATCAAGACTAAAACATAATGTTTCATACATTTATTTTGTAGCTACATAAATCGAAGCAACCCCAAAAGTTTGCGGTTTATTCACTACATCTATAAACCCGATTTTCCTTAAAATATTGTTGAACTCATCACCATGTGGAAAAACTGATGCTGATTCACTTAAATAAGCATAGGCAGAATTGTCTTTGGAGAATAACTTCCCTATTAAAGGTAGAATGTTCTTGGTATAAAAATAATAACCTTGTTTGTAGGGAGATTTTGTTGGGACAGAAGTTTCTAAAACCACGAAAGTTCCTTTAGGCTTCAATACACGGAGTATCTCGGATAATCCTTTTTCCAAAGTCTCAAAATTACGAACGCCAAAAGCTACAGTTACAGCATCAAATGTATTGTCCTCAAAAGGCAGGTTTTCACTATCACCTTCGATCATTTCAATAGTTTGCTCCATATGTTTTTCCAGTACCTTCTTCCTTCCTACTGCCAACATACCAGGAGAAATATCCAATCCAATGATTTTACTTGCCCCAGTTCGCACAAGATTAATTGCTAAATCACCGGTTCCTGTCGCAATGTCCAATAGAACATCTGGTTTCTTCTTTTTTAAGATACCGACTACCCGTTTTCTCCATTTCACATCAATTCCGAAAGATATTACCCGGTTTAAGCCATCATAATTTCCAGATATAGCATCGAACATTTGTGTTACTTGCTCTTTCTTACCTAAATCGGAATCCTGATATGGAGTTACTTTTTTGCTCATTCAAAAATTTTCGGCAAAGATACAACTTAGTATGACGCTATTTATTTAATTGAATTTTAATGGAAATTGTTCCTTGGTTATTCGCTGTTAAATTAAAGATGAACCCAAATAAAATGCTTAATTTTGTGTCGCATTAGATGCCAACATTCCATTAGATGAGTTGT
The DNA here is from genome assembly GCA_018679695.1 of Maribacter sp. Taxonomy (GTDB): domain Bacteria; phylum Bacteroidota; class Bacteroidia; order Flavobacteriales; family Flavobacteriaceae; genus Maribacter_A. The sequence continues at coordinate 8,974 of JAHHKH010000439.1, read as the reverse complement.
AAAATAGGCGTATTACCTCAAAAGACACTTCTTTCTCACAGTAAATTAGATCATAGTTGTCATAATTATAGAATCAACAATTATTATCAATGAAAATTATTATTGCCGGAGCAGGTGAAGTAGGCTTTCACTTGGCAAAATTACTCTCTTACGAATCTCAGGATATTACTTTAATAGATATACATAAAGAGAGCTTGGTTTATGCCGATAATCATTTGGACATTAGAGTGTTAAGGGGAGATGCGACATCAATTTCAATTCTAAAGGATGCGAAGGTCCAAGAATCAGATCTTGTGATAGGGGTAACTTCCTCCGAAACAACGAATATTACTTTTTGCATGCTGGCAAAACAGTTGGGCTGTAAACGTACTATCGCAAGAATCTCCAATACTGAGTTTATAGATAATCAAGATACGATTCGCTTTTCAGAACTTGGGATTGATGAATTGATTTCCCCTGAAGAATTGGCCGCTGAGGAAATTGGATTGCTATTGAACAAGTCGGCTTTTAATGACACTTATGAGTTTGAAGGTGGCGAATTGATATTGGTTGGCGTTTCCTTACAAAAAACAGCGCCATTTGTTGGTAAGATAGTAAAAGAAGCTGCCCTGATATTTCCTGAACTTCATTTTATGCCTATTGCACTGCAACGAATGGGGACTCAGTACACGGTTATACCGCGGGGGGATACTCTTTTCAAGGAAGGGGATCAGGTTTATTTTATCACAACGAAAGAAGGCGTTGATGAATTATATAAGTTAACCGATAAAAAGAAAGAGGATATCAAGAACGTAATGATTCTTGGTGGCAGTAAAGTAGGTTTTAAAACCGCACGAGAGTTATGTGCAAAGAAGTTCAACGTTAAATTAATTGAAAAGAACAAAGAAAAGGCGTTTGATTTGGCCGATGACCTTCCAAATGCCTTGGTAATTAATGGAGATGGTAGAAATGTTGAACTTTTAGAGGAAGAAAGTCTAGCGTCAATGGATGCGTTTATCGCAGTAACGGGGAATTCTGAAACTAATATCATGTCTTGTTTGGTGGCAAAGTCAAAACATATTAAAAAGACCATTGCGCTTGTTGAGAATATGGATTATTTTCAACTTTCCCATTCAATCGGTATCGATACACTCATCAATAAGAAGTTATTGGCTGCCAACAATATTTTCAGATACATTCGAAAAGGAGAGGTGGTTGCCCTTATGCGGCTTAACAATATCAATTCTGAAATACTTGAATTCGAGGTTAAGCCTACTTCGCGCGTTACGGGCAAAATTATCCGAGAGCTTGATTTTCCCAAGGCTGCAACTATTGGAGGGGTTGTTCGGGATGGCAAAGGTATCATTGCCCTTGGTGGATTTGAAATACTTGCAGGGGATAGGGTAGTGGTATGCTGCTTACCCGAGGCTATTCCCAAAATAGAACGCTTATTCCTCTAGTATGAAATTGAATTCCAAAATCATATTCCACTTAATGGGCCTGCTTTTGCTTTTTAATGGGTTATTTATGCTCATTGCTGCCGTAGTGAGTGGAATCTATGATGATGGAGCGACACTGGATATAGCATTGGCTTCGATAACAACTATGTTCATCGGTGTGACCTCGATGTACTTTACCAGGAATCATAAAAAAGAGGTACAGCGAAAAGAGGGGTATATCATTGTAACTTTTGGATGGATTATCATGTCGCTATCAGGAATGTTTCCCTATTTATTTTCAGGGACCATACCTAGTATTACGAATGCCTTTTTTGAGACAATGTCGGGTTACACCACAACTGGTGCAACTATTCTCCAGGATATTGAGGTATTGCCTAAAGGTATTTTGCTTTGGAGAAGTCTGACCCATTGGATTGGTGGTATGGGAATTATTGTTTTGGCCATTGCAATTTTGCCATTGCTGGGAATTGGTGGCATGCAATTATTCGCTGCGGAGGCACCAGGGCCTAGTACCGATAAACTGCATCCTCGCATTACTGACACAGCGAAACGACTTTGGTATATCTATGTGGGCTATACGGTAGCTGAGACCTTGTTATTGAAGTTGGCTGGTATGTCATTTTTCGATGCAATAAACCATTCACTGGCTACCCTATCGACTGGTGGATTTTCAACTAAAAACGCAAGTCTTGCTTTTTGGAACGATCAACCTCTAATTCAATATATAGTTATATTTTTTATGTTTTTGGCAGGTACTAATTTTGTATTGAGTTATTTTGCCTTTAAGGGTAAGGTACAACGGGTAATCAAAGATGAGGAGTTCAAATTCTACGCTATATTCATTACTCTTTTTACCGTAGTTGTGGCCTTGGTTGTTTACTTCAAGGCCAATGTTCCTGTTACGGAGTACCATCCTATGGTAAATGGAGCTGCGGAAAGTTCATTTAGACATGCCCTTTTTCAAGTAATGGCCGTGATAACAACAACAGGTTTCGTTACAGCCGATTTTACGGGTTGGACACCCTTTTTAACCGTTTTCTTTTTTGGATTGTTCTTTCTTGGTGGCTCTGCCGGGTCAACCGCCGGTGGAATAAAAATAATGCGTCATTTGCTGATCATAAAAAATGGATTATTGGAGTTCAAAAGAACCTTACATCTAAATGCGGTTATTCCTGTTCGTTATAATAATAAAACGGTAAGGGAACATATAGTTTACAATATTATTGCCTTTTTTGTTTTGTATATGCTCCTGTTCATACTGGGTGCCATGGTGCTGGGTTTCCTTGGTCTGGATTTTGAATCGGCGGTAGGTGGGGCGGCATCATCCCTGGGCAACGTTGGGCCGGCATTAGGAAGTCTTGGTCCTTTGAGTAATTTTTATGATTTGCCGATGTTGGGAAAATGGTGGTGCAGTTTTCTGATGCTATTGGGAAGATTGGAATTATTTACCGTCTTGATCTTATTAACACCTTACTTCTGGAAAGACGTATAAAAAAACCCGCTGAAGCGGGTTTGATCATTACAGTACTGCTTTTATCCTCGATATCGCTTCCCGTAACTCATCTTCTGAGGCGGCATATGAAATACGTATACAATTTGGATTACCAAATGCTTCTCCTGTGACGGTTGCTACATTTGCCTTTTCCAACAAATAAAGAGCAAAGTCAGAAGCATTATTTATTGTAATTCCATTTAGGGTCTTACCAAAAAAGCTAGAAATATCAGGAAACACATAAAATGCCCCTTCAGGTACATTCAATTTAAAACCTTCGATCTCCTCTAGAAGATCCAGCACCAAATCCCTTCTTTTGTGAAATTGGTCGATCATGAACTGTATTTTGCTTACAGGAGCTTCAAGAGCAGTAATGGTAGCTCTCTGCGCAATAGCGTTGGCACCACTGGTATTTTGACCTTGAAATTTAGTACAGGCCTTGGCAATCCATTCCGGTGCACCAATATAACCAATACGCCACCCTGTCATTGCAAAGGCCTTGGATACTCCATTTACTGTAATAGTCCTGTCGTACATTTCGTCTATTCCTGCAATGCTGACATGGCCACCCCTAAAGTTGATATGTTCGTAGATTTCATCGGATACTACAAAAATGTTCGGATACCTTTTAAGGACTTCTGCCAATCCTTTTAACTCTTCCCGGCTATATACCGATCCACTTGGATTACAGGGCGAACTGAACCAAAGCATTTTGGTTTTAGGGGTTATGGCGGCTTCTAGTTGGGCAGGGGTCATTTTAAAATCGGTATCGATACTGGTTGGGACCTCAATGGGAATACCTTCAGCAAGTTTAACAATATCGCTATAACTCACCCAATAGGGTGCAGGCAGGATAACTTCATCACCTTTGTTCAACATTACCATCGCAACATTTGCTAGGGATTGCTTTGCTCCCGTAGAAACAACGATCTGATTTATGCCATAATCCAAAGCATTGTCTCTTTTAAATTTATTGGATATTGCTTCTTTAAGATCAACATATCCATCAACTGGGGAATAACTACTGTAGTTGTCGTCTATTGCCTGTTTAGCGGCATCTTTTATGAAATCTGGAATATTGAAATCGGGCTCACCCAAACTCAATCCAATGATATCTTTGCCTTGGCCCCTTAATTCCCTTGCCTTTGCTGCCATAGCCAAGGTGGCCGAAGTAGACATTCCTTTAATTCTTTCGGATAAATGGTTGTTCATAAAATGAATAGATTTACTGGTACTGTAATGCGGGTTTTTTGCCCAATTCCTTTAAATGCTTGAAGTGCGAAATTATTGCTTTTCTGGTAGTTTTATATTCGTTATAAGGCAAATTAAATTCTTTTGCCGTTTGTTTAACAATTTTTGAAATTTTTGTGTAATGCACATGACTTATGTTGGGGAAAATATGGTGTTCTACTTGGTGGTTCAATCCTCCTGTGAACCAGTTGACGATTCGATTTTTGGTACCAAAATTTACCGTTGTGAACAACTGATGGATGGCCCAAGTATTTTTCATAGTCCCATGTTCATCGGGTAGTGGGGTATCTGCTTCATCAACTACATGTGCCAACTGGAAAACAACACTAAGAATAACACCCGCTACATAGTGCATGATGAAGAAGCCTAGCAAAATCTTCCACCAGGCAATGTCCAATATGAGCATTGGTAAGACGATCCAAATGGTAACATAGATCACTTTGGTGATTACCAATGTACTCCAATTGATAACAGGATTAGGCAATTTTCCAAAGGAAAGTTTTCTTTTCATATAACGGTACATTTGCTGAAAATCGGTAGTAATCGCCCAATTAAACGTCAATAGCCCATAAAGGAATACCGAATAGAAATGTTGGAATTTATGGTATCTATGCCATTTCGCATGTTTGGAAAATCGCAAGATGCGACCTGCTTCCAAATCCTCATCATGATTATGTATGTTCGTATATGTGTGGTGTAAAACATTATGCTGAACTTGCCAGTTGTAAACATTACCGGCAAGAATGTAAATACTACCACCCATAATCTTATTGATCCACTTTTTCGAGGAATATGAACCGTGGTTGCCATCATGCATTACGTTCATACCTACCCCGGCCATGCCAACACCCATGACAATCGTTAATAAAAAATTTGCCCAATTTGGAAGTCCTAAGGTCAGGATAAGAAAATATGGGGTAAGGAAAAGAGCGAACATTACGATAGTTTTCAAATGCAATCGCCAATCCCCGGTTTTCTCTTTGTGACTTTCCTTGAAGTATTCGTTTACTCTTTTATTAAGTGTTTTGAAAAATTGGGTGGAGTCCTTTCTCGAAAATCTTATGGTCTTTGTATCCATTTGGTTGTATGCTTTATGTAAATATAACGCAATAATACTCTAGTTTATTCAAACTATACCTCCAATAAGAATTTAGTATGTTTTTGAATGTACTATTTTTGCAGGCACAAAGATAAGGATGAAAGCTGAGATTATATTTAAATATTTTCCCAATTTATCGGAAAACCAAAAATTGCAATTTTCACAATTGGCCGATTTGTATATAGACTGGAACCTTAAAATAAATGTGGTTTCCCGCAAGGATATTGAAGAATTGTATTTGCGACATGTTCTACATTCCTTGGGGATTGCCAAAGTACAGGAATTCAATCCCACTAGTGCTATTTTGGATGTTGGTACAGGTGGCGGATTTCCCGGAATACCTTTGGCCATTTTATTTCCAGAGTCCAAATTTACCTTGGTAGATTCAATAGGTAAAAAGATTAGAGTAGTTGAGGAGGTTGTCAATGGTTTGCAATTGCAAAATGTTACACCCGTAAACAAAAGAGTTGAAGAACTGAATTCCCAATTTGACTTCATCGTAAGCAGGGCAGTAGCCACAATGCCAACATTTGTACATTGGGTAAAAGGAAAAATAAAAAAGGAATCAAAGCACGAAAGGCGAAACGGAATTTTATATCTAAAGGGAGGGGATCTGTCAGAAGAGCTAAAAAACTATCGAAATGCGCGGATATTCAACCTGTCCGATTATTTCACGGAGGACTTTTTTGAGACGAAGAAAGTAGTGTATCTACCCTTAAAATATAAAGGCTGACTTCTTATAAATTCAACATTGAGTTGAATGAATATCTACAATTTTCAGCATAACTCTTGATATAATTCTGCACTCGTCTGAGATATGAGAACATGCTCGTTGATGATGTGTTGTCATTGCCATTTTCTTGTGACATATCTTTGCTGTTTTAAAATTTGCGAATCTGAGGATTACTCTAAATTTACAATTAATTAACGTTAAATTTACATACATATTGTTCTAATCCCTAATTTATTTTTGTTAAAGTATTCAAAATTAGATATTTGCATTTTGATAAAAGGTTTTTTTACGATTATCCAAAAAGTGAAAAAGCCTTGAAAAAAAGTTGGCAAAATGCAAAAAAACAAGGCCTCTATTCACAAATTGAATAGAGGCCTTGTTTGTAAATTATGATTAATCCCGCTTATCCCAAAAAGGGGTATCTATAATCTTCGGGAGTTACGAAAGTCTCCTTGATTAATCTTGGGGAAACCCATCTTAACAGGTTTTGTGCCGAGCCCGCCTTATCATTTGTTCCGGAAGCCCTAGCCCCTCCAAATGGCTGTTGGCCAACAACGGCTCCTGTCGGTTTGTCATTGATGTAAAAATTACCAGCGCAATTTTGTAAGGCTTTGGTTGCCTCATCAATGGCATAGCGATCAGTTGATAAGACAGCTCCTGTCAACGCATACTCAGAAGTATTGTCGATTAATTTCAATGTCTTGGTCCAGTCCTTATCATCATAAACATAAACGGTAACTACAGGACCAAACAATTCTGTTTCCATGGTAACATAATTTGGATCTTTGGTCAATATAACGGTAGGTTCTATAAAATAGCCTTTGGATTTATCATAATTTCCGCCAACGACGATTTCAGCCTCCTTATCTTCTTTGGCTTGATCTATATATTTGGCCAATTTGTCAAAAGAGCCTTCGTGGATTACGGCGGTTATAAAATTGCCCATATCTTCTGGGGAACCTGGCTTATTGAATGAATCCACATCCTTTTTAACCAGTTCCAAAACATCTTTGGAAGTCGATTTTGGCAAATACACTCTTGAGGCAGCGCTACATTTTTGACCTTGGAATTCAAAAGCACCTCTTGTGATTGCTGTAGCTACTTGCTGCGGTTTTGCCGTGGGATGCGCAAGGATGAAATCCTTACCCCCTGTCTCACCAACAATTCTTGGATAGGTTTTATAGGAATGGATATTATTTCCGATTTGCTTCCAAAGTTCTTTGAATACAAAGGTGGAGCCTGTAAAATGGATTCCGGCAAAGTCTGGACTATCCAGAATTGTTTTTGTAATCATCACAGGATCACCATATACTACGTTTATTACCCCATCAGGAAGCCCTGCTTCCTTGAAAACATCCACAATTACCTTGGCAGAAAATATTTGACTATCACTGGGTTTCCAAACCACAACATTTCCCATCATAGCAGCACTAGCGGGTAAATTTCCAGCAATTGCGGTAAAATTGAATGGGGTAATGGCATATACGAATCCTTCTAATGGTCTATACTCAACACGATTCCAAATTCCTTCAGCAGAGTCTGGCTGTTCCGCATATATTTGGGACATATATTCCACGTTGAATCGAAGAAAGTCTATTAATTCGCAGGCGGCATCTATTTCAGCTTGGTGAATTGTTTTCGATTGGGCAATCATCGTTGCTGCATTGATTTTTGCCCGGTAAGGTCCGGCTATCAAATCGGCCGCCTTTAAGAATATCGCAGCCCTTTGTTCCCAAGTCAAGTTTGCCCAGGCCTCCCTTGAATGCAATCCATTTTGTATTGCTTTGGTAACATGCACCTTGTCAGCTAAGTGATAGTGCCCAACAATATGCCTATGATCGTGCGGAGGGGACATAGGTCTGGTGTTACCCGTCCTAATTTCCTCTTTACCGATGTAAAATGGAATATCCACTTGGTTGTTGAAATAAGCTTTGTATTGTTCCAATACTTCCTTTCTTTCCGGACTTCCGGGAGCATAACTTTTGATTGGCTCATTAATTGCAGTTGGTACCTGAAAAAAACCTTTACCCATAGTTGTATTTTTAATAATTGAAAAACTGCCCAAAGGTACTCAATTGGGAATGGATAAAAAACTAAAAAAAAGGTAAAGGAATAATCAATTCAAAGCAAAGGGAGCACTGAATTTGAAGGTTGGTATGTAAACCCTGAATTTCTCTGTTGAATTGAAATTGACCATGTTATAATGGCCTTTCATGGCCCCTACGGGTGAAGTCAATAAACAACCTGAATTATAAGTGTGGGATTCCCCAGGTTTAATTACTGGTTTTTTTCCAATCACCCCCTCACCATCCAATATTTCGGTATCATTCAAGGAGTCATAAATCTGCCAATGGCGCGAAGTCAACTGAACGGAATCCTTACTTTGGTTTTCGATGGTTATAGTATAGCCAAAGGCAAAATGCATTTTGTAATTCTTGAAGAAAGTTCCTTCAAAACTAGTATTTACCGATATTTTAATTCCCTTCGTTACTTGTGTTATCATGCTCTTCCTAGTATGTTATTAAGCTTCCAATGAAAAGTAGAATTACTGAAATGCCTGCCAATATATAAAAAATCGTTTTAAGAAAAATATATTTAACAACTGTTTATAAGTTCCATGATGCTTGAATTTTATCATCGCCCAAAAATTGGTTTGATGAAAAAACAACAATAAAAATCGAACCGCTTTTTACATTGAAGATCGAACTGATTAAGAAACTTATGATGAGCAATATAAATAACAAAGATTGATTATGGAAACGAAAGATAAGATGATCGGTATAAGTATATCTTTTTCTGATGTATACCAGCCAAAGAATAACTGCAAGGACTGTGAGAAAGAAAAATGTAATAAATGGCAGATTTGAATTATTTGCCCAATTAAGGTTCTTGGTTGTCTTGAAAACTTAAGAACACTCCCTGCTATTTGAAATATGGTCCTATTTTTTGCACTGGTATGT